>DAOVBK010000066.1 GCA_030670605.1 Candidatus Stahliibacteriota bacterium | reverse complement strand
GTACCTGTAGCATGAAAACCAAAGTCCTCCTGAAATGACCACCCGGCGTGTACCGCAACAACTGACGTTGGCGATAAGACAATCGCACCAGAGAAGCCGGTTGGAAAACCGAAAATAATTCCAACCCCATAATTTCCCTGCTGTGCAGCCATGAACGCAGGAATCACAATAAGAAATGCAACAACGATTGTCTTCATCATTCCTCCCAGCTATCGATTCTAAGCGGCATCAATAGGTACATGAGATTATCAACTGCTTTTGCCAGAACCACTGCCGCAGTTGATTGGGATGTGAGTTGAAACACAACTTCCTCTGAGGATAGATGTCGTAATGTTTCAAGTACAAATTGCGCATTGAACCACAAACCAACTGGCTCTCCTTCATACGCGCATGATACCTCTTCTTTTGCCTCTCCAATATCCGGCGAAGAAGCGGACAGGTGTATTCCACTTTCCTTGAAGTCGAATCTCACGTTCTTTATGTGCGGACTCGCAACAAGTGATACCCGTTTCAGCGCACCGTCGAGAATATCCTTATCAATAGTACACGTCCCGGTGAAACTTGTCGGAATCACTGTTTCATAATTCGGATACGGTCCCTCAATGAGCCGTGCGATAATCGCGGTGTTTCTATATTTCATCCCCATCATTCTTTCTTCTATGTACACGTCGAGTTTCTCATCGTCTTCACCATAGTCGAGAAGATCAAAAACTTTTGTCGCTACAATCAAGTCTCCATCGGGTGCTTCTTCAGCCTTCACTGATTTTGCCAGCCGTGCTCCGTCCGTCGTCACCATTCTTAGCTCACCGCCTTTTGCCTGGACCAGGATGCCGTTCATCGGTCTTCGGCTCATGTCGCGTGCCACCATAAACATAGTTGCATCAACCATCGCGTGCAGTTCTTCTACACCCATGGTAAACCACTTTTTAGTCGGAAACTTCGGAACCTCGGGAAACTCTTGGTAATCCAAGGACGGGATATTGAAGTGGGCACTACCCGCTTTGATTTGGAGTTTGAGCTCTTTTAGTTTGAAAGTAATACTATCAATATTGGCTTCTTTTGTAATCTCAAGTATTTTCTTACCCGGAATAAGAACCTTGCCTTCATCTTTGATATCTGCAGGAATTACCTTTTTAATAAAAATGTCTAAATCAGTGGCCTGGATGTGGAGCTTTTTGTCTTTGGCTTCGATTACGATATTCTGTAGAATTGTGTACGTGCTTTTTGGTGGAATGATTTTTACGATATTTGCCAATGTTTTACTCAAAAGATTTTTGTTGATAGTAAATTCCATAACGCCTCCTTAATTAAACATCAATAATAATAATATATATTATTGTTGTTGTTGTATACGTGGAAATGTTGAAAGCTTAACAAGTGCTTGTCGCATAGAATCGGGCGCGTGTGGTGTGTGTTGATATCTTTGTGCATATACCTTGATAAGTTCCTTGTGACGAACAATTGTATGTTATTTCCACAAGTTGTCAACCATTTATGCGGTTGGTTATCCTCTGTATCTGCTGGTAGTATTCGACGTCTGATTTTCTGAGGTTCTCAATTTTCCCGATTGCGTGAATGACCGTCGAATGGTCCTTGCCACCGAAGAACGTACCAATCTCCGCAAGAGAAAGATTGAGCATGGTCCTGATGAGGTACATGGACGTCTGCCGGGCGAGCGCGAGTTTTTGGGTGCGTTTTTTTCCCTTGAGCTCGGCCTCGGAGAATCCGAATTCATCGATGACATTTTTGAGGATCATCTGTTTTGTTATTCTGTGCGTTGAACCCAGGAGGTCTTTCAGAACTTCTTCCGCGAGCTGCTCGGTGACACTCTGTCCTGACAACGATGAGAGGGCGAGCAGTCGAATGAGACAGCCCTCGAGCTCTCGTATATTAGACTTTACTCTGGATGCAATGTAATACGACACTTTTGATGGCAAGGCGACATTCTCCGCCTCGGCCTTCTTGCGGAGAATGGCAATGCGCGTTTCGAGGTCGGGTGGTTGGAGGTCGACGACGAGGCCGCCTTGAAAACGCGATGTGAGCCGCTCTTCGAGGGTTAGTATCTCCCTTGGTGGCCGGTCAGACGTAATGATGACTTGCTTTCCCTGTACGTATAGATAATTAAAGGTATGGAAAACCTCTTCTTGAAGCCGTTCTTTTCCATACAGGAATTGGATATCGTCGATTAACAAAATATCCTTTGTGCGGTATTTCCTCTTGTATGCCATTTGCTGGTTCTTTTGAATTGCCTCAATGAGTTCTGTCATAATATTCTCGGCTTGCGTGTAGAGCACGTTGAGGTGTTTGTATTGCCGATGTACAAAATTGCCGATTGCCTGCATGAGATGCGTCTTGCCCAATCCCACGCCACCATAGAGGAACAGTGGGTTGTATGCCTCTCCTGGTGCCTCAGCGACGGCAAGGGCAGCGGCGTGTGCGAATTCATTATTCCCGCCGACAACAAAACTCTCGAACGTATACCGCTCTTGCAGCTTTGTTTCGTTATGTGAAAGTATCAGGCGCTTTTTCTTCTTACGCGGTCGATCTCCCTGTTGCTTCACCGCCTTGAATGCAAGCCGCAATTTATTGCCGTTGACTTGCTCTACGGCCTCTTCGAGGATCGAATAGTAATGTTCTTCTATCCAGTCAATAAAAAAGCTGTTGGGAAATTCAACGAGGAGAACATCGTCTTTCAGCTCCACACCCTGACTGCTGCTGAACCAGGTGTTGAAGGACTGAGAGTTTATCCTTTCCTGTATGACGCCAAGAATATTTTTCCAGGTGCTTTTTGCGCTATTCCCCATAAATGTTTTCCACAGTAATCCACATAGTTATCCACAGTACCCCGTTCAAAACACATCGAAATTGTAATACATTTTCACAAACAGAAATAGTTTTGTGTACAACAGTAAAATTCGGGTGACAAGTTTATATGAAAAACGAAGGAAGTCAAGGAAAAAGTAAATTGATGGTGCATTTATATGGCACGGAATTTGCAGTTTGCTAAAAAGTGCCAATTACTTGACATTCTTGTTTAGGTTACTATACTCTTGATGATGATATTTTTCTTTTGCATAAATGTGCTGGTGTTTCAGTCCGGTGACACGCTGCTCTTTGAAGAACATGGGCGTATTGTTGAAACGTGGGTACTCGGTGAAGAAGTCGATGGCGACAGCATTGTGCGCGAGAGAAGAATCAGACAGGCTAAAGTGTCGCCAGACAATCGACTATTTTTTGTCCATACACTTGTTGTCGATGGCAACTATGAGTATGTGCGTTCAGAAATAGTCTTCTATACCGCAGCGCAAGAGCAAATCTTACGTGAAGCGTATAAAGGGGATGAAAAGGTGCTGTATAAAAGCTCTGAAGTCCATGATAGCCTCTTCATCGTGGCAGTTGGAGACAAGTACAACAAAGATCCTTATCTGCGCACTATCAAGGACGGCGAGGAAACGATGCTTTTTGAGCGTGGCACGTGGCAAAGGATTGTCAGCGTTGAATTGTCGCCGAACAACAAATATCTTGTGCTTCACCCCCGCAAACGGTATTCCCGGAAACTCTGGGACTATATCTATTTTGTGGACCTAACGACAAAACGAGACTGGGAATATCAGTTCCCCACCTGTTTGAGCTGTAAGCGCACGAATATTAGCCTGGCAGTCAACGACGATGGCCAGGTTGAAGCAATACATAAGGCTGAACATCGTGTGTTTTCGAAAGAGGGAAAACTAATCGATATTTTTCTTCAGATTGACTAGTCCCGTGTTCACATAACATCCTTTTTGTCATATAGTTGGGATTTCATTGACAAAATCATGATTTAAGGTATAATTCCAGCGATGAATCTTAAATGGGTTTCTTGTTCAATCGCAATCATATGTTGCTGTTGCGCGTCGGCAGCCCGACCCGGCGTCTATATCGCGTATGGTACGGCTTCGTACTACAGCGATGTTTTTCATGGTCGGGAAACAGCATCTGGCGAGACATACGATAAATGGGCATTCACGTGCGCACACAGGCACTTACCGTTTGGGACAAAGCTGGTGGTAACGAATCTTGTGAACAAGAAATCAGTGTTCGTCCGGGTGAATGATCGGGGTCCCTTTGTAAAGGGGAGGATTATTGACCTTTCCTATGCGGCAGCAAAAAAGATAGACATGATAGCAGCCGGTGTTGTTAAGGTAAAGGTTGAAGAAGTGCGATGATAGCATCAAAAGCCTATGCAAAGATCAATATCGGGCTGAAAATAGTGGGCAAAAGAGACGATGGGTATCATGATATCGAAACAACGCTCGCAACTGTTAATCTATCAGACAGCATTACCTTCGAACAAACAAAACAGGGGATTTCTGTTGAATCACAAGGCTTGGAAATTCCCCTGGAAGACAATTTGTGCTACCGGACGGCTGATCTGTTCATGCATGAGCACGGGATTGCCAAAGGCGTGCGGATGCGCCTCATCAAGAATATCCCGGTTGGCGGAGGACTTGGTGGAGGCTCATCCGATGCTGCCTGTGTGCTGAAAGGATTGAGAAGGCTCTACAACATCAAGACGTCTGATGAGGAGCTCATGGCGTTATGCAGAGAAATCGGTACGGATGTGCCGTTTTTTATCAAGGGTGGTGCAGCGTATGCGCGTGGTCGGGGCGATATGTTGACCTACTTCAAACTGCCGCGCATGTCCCTGATCATCTACTACCCCGGGTATCCGATATCAACCGAATGGGCATACAAAGAGCACGACAACTCGATATTGACACGCGAACCAACGTTAGATAAGATTAGCGAAGAGGGAAAGAAAAAAAAGAAGAAAGGTGTTAGTTTTGACTTAAACAATGATTTTGAAAAGGTAGTGCTTAAGAAACACCCCGATTTGTTGGATGTTAAGACGAATTTGGTTGCGTGCGGTATTCTCTGTGTTTCTCTGTCAGGGAGTGGCTCCTGTTTGTTTGCGCTTGTTGATGACCGCACAAAACAGAAGGCAGTACGATACCTTGAGGGTATTGGCGCACAGTTTTTTGAGGTAAAAACAATTCACTAGACTTTAGGAGTTGGGCTTTGGGAGTTAGCTAAAGCCTAAAGCCGAATGCCTGAGGTCCAGAATGGGGCGTCGTCTAAGGGCAGGACACAGGCTTTTGGAGCCTGGCATGGGGGTTCGATTCCTCCCGCCCCAGGTTAGGGCACAGGAATCAGGAAACAGGGCTCAACAGATTTGATACAGGGTTTCTTTGTTTCCTGTTCCCCAAGCCCTGTCTCCTGCCTTGCAGTGCAAGGCAAAGGGCACAGGAATCAGGAAACAGGGATTAGGGAGACGGGGAGACTTGGTGACAAGGAGACTGGGAGATAATAAAAATGCTAAATGGCAAATTTCATATGTCAAAGAATTCGTGTCATTATTCGCGTGTATTCGCGTTGTTGTCTGTCGTTCGCGTGAATCCGCGTCTTGGCCGGTAGGCCGGGAGGTTTGATGAATGACTTGAAGGTATTCGCGGGGTCTGCAAGCCCATCATTGACCGCAGCAATATCAAAGAGCATTAATGTGCCGGTGGGCAAGTGTACGATTCGGCAGTTTGCTGACGGTGAGATCAAAGTCAAAATAGAGGAAAATATCAGGGGACGGGATGTTTTTGTCATACAATCAACGCACCCGCCCGCCGAAAACATACTGGAACTCCTTCTGTTTCTCGATGCAGCAAAGAGAGCTTCGGCAGATAGGATAACAGCAGTAATCCCGTATTTTGGTTATGCTCGGCAGGACAGAAAAGATGAACCGCGTGTTCCAATATCCTCGAAAATGATAGCAAACCTTCTTGCAAGCAGCGGTGCAAGCCGCGTCCTCGCTATGGACCTGCATGCAGAACAGATTCAGGGGTTCTTTGATATTCCCGTTGACCACCTGTATGCGGCTCCAGTTTTTATTCAATATTACGCAAAGCGCGATTTGAAAGACTATGTTATCGTATCCCCTGATGCAGGTCGTGTGAACAGGGTCCGAGCGTTTGCGCGCAGGCTGAGAAGGGAGTTGCCCATTGCCATCGTTGACAAGAGAAGAACAGGACCAAATCAATCGGTTGTTGTCAATGTCATTGGTGATGTTGAAGACAAGATTTGCCTTATTTATGATGATATGCTCGACACCGGTGGCACCATGGTTGATGCTGCACAAGCGATTCTCCAGCACGGCGCTAAAGCAGTGTACGCATGCGTGGTTCATCCGTTATTATCGAGTGATGCGCCGCAGAGAATCTCAGATTCATGTATTCAAGAACTCGTGGTAACAGATACCATACCACTTTCCTCTGACAAACAAATATCTAAGGTAAAGGTCCTGTCTGTTGCTAAATTGCTCGGCAAAGCTATAATGTGCATCCATCGTGCTGAATCGATCAGCTCACTATTCAAGGAGGTTGAATAATGATTGTCAATTTGACGGCGACGCCGTATGAGACGACGAAAAAGGGAGATATCAAGAGAATGCGACATGAAGGGAGAATCCCGGCGATTCTGTATGGGCATAAGGAGAAGTCGCGCAGTATTTTTGTAGAACAGCGTGCATTCAAGAAAGTGCTCGAAACCCTAAGACAAGAGGCAGTGACCATTAACCTGCAGATTGGAGAAAAAGAATTTCTGTGTGTGATTAAAGCGATACAACACAATCCGATAACCGACGAGCTCTTTCATATTGATTTTCAACATATTCACAAGAAGGAAAAAATCAAGGCAACGATTCCAATACACATTGTTGGTGACGCTCCAGGGGTCGAAGAAGGCGGTATTCTTGACCAACGTCTTCATGAAATTGTAGTCAAGTGCCTGCCCGCCGATATGCCATCCCGCATCGAGGTGGATGTTTCACAGCTTAACCTCGGTGACACCATCCATCTTTATGATATCGATGTGCCAAACACCGAATTTGAGATGACGAAAGAAACACCGATTGTTTCCGTACTTGTTCCACGAGCTGTTGTTGCAGAAGCAAAACCTGCCGCTGTTGAAGAAGGTGAGGAAGGGGTTGCGGTTGAAGGCGAAGGTGCAGAAGAGGCAGAAGAAGGTAAGGAAGGAGCGGTTGAGAAGGAAGGAGCAAAAGGTAAAGAGGGAGAAAAGGGCAAAGAAGGTAAGAAATAACGTGCAGCACCACCAAGGCTAATGATCATCTTTGGGCTTGGAAATCCAGGCTTACAATATCGCTCAACCAGACATAATGTCGGCTACATGTTTTGTGAGCGGTTCGCACGACGGCATAGGAAAAAATTTCGTAGAAAGCGCGGGTATCACGAGGCAACCGTGTGCATCGACAGGAAAGATGTGCACTTGATCAAACCGCGCGTTTGGATGAACCAGTCTGGAATCGCTGTTGCGGGTATTCTTGATCTGTACGAGAAACCGTTTCTCGTTGTCGTTGATGATGTGAATATGCCTCTTGGAAAGATACGCTTGAGGAGCAAAGGAAGTGATGGTGGTCACCTGGGTTTGCGGTCCATAATCGAATGCCTTGAGACAACGCGCTTTCCACGGCTTCGGATCGGCATTGGTC
>DAOVBK010000071.1 GCA_030670605.1 Candidatus Stahliibacteriota bacterium | reverse complement strand
CCCGTGTATGACAAAATAGAACAGGTCATCCTCCTTCTTTACCTTAGTGCATGATACGTATATTTCCGAAACCGTACCCATGTTGAAGCTTATCACATTCGTTGCGCGGTTCTTCCCGAAATATATTTTGTTAAGCTTTCTCAGATACGCATTATCTGCAACAATGATATTAAGGACACTGAGAGACCGCTTTTCAGTCGCAATGACCTTTCTCACGAGTGCCCTTATTTTTCTCCTGTTTACTCCAGTGCATTGTGATGGATTGAAGATATTCACCTGCATGTCTACAGTCCAGACCTCACGATGTGCAGTTGAAATATCATATGTGTGTGGTGGGCAAATGAACGTTCAGGAATGTCTACATCGTCGTCGTTTTTGTTCATTTACTATACAACAGCCCTACAACCGTTTTGTATTACTCTTCCCGTTTTTCGGTGTCACGTGTTTTTCAATGCCTTCGTATTCGACACGTGGATGAAAAACACCAGGAAGAATAGAAAGGAATGCTGTTTTAATCTGTTCAAGATCTTGTCGCGTTATTGGGCTCTCATCCAATTGTCCATCATTGAATTTTCTCTCAATGTTGTCTCGCACTATTCTCTGTAGCTTGGTGATGGTGACATTCTTCTCACTGCGTGCGGCAGCCTCGACACTATCAGCGAGCATGACGACCGCGGATTCTTTGGTCTTTGGACGCGGACCAGGATATCTGAACGTATCCTCTGTTACGTCATCAGAGATGCTCAATGCCTTTCTGTAGAATGGCTCTATGGTTGTTGTACCATGATGCTGTTCAATGACATTGACCAGAGACCGAGGTAATTTCATCTTCTTTGCCATTTCGACACCATCCTTAACGTGTGAGATGATGATAAGAACGCTCATCTGCGGTTTTAGTGTGTCATGAGGGTTCTCTACGGCGATCTGATTCTCAATAAAATACTCAGGCTTCTTGAGTTTGCCAATATCGTGGTAGTATGCACCGACACGGGCAAGGATAGGATCCGCACCAATAACACGTGCGCCTGCTTCGGCGAGACTGCCAACAACGATCGAATGGTGGTACGAACCAGGGGCTTCCATTGCCATCTCTTTGAACAAAGGAAGGTTGAGATTACCGAGTTCTAGAAGCGTGAGATCTGTTGTGAAATCGAACAGTTTCTCCAGCAGCGGCAGCAACAGCACGAAGAAAACGCTCGCTAATATGCTGTTGAGCACTCCCTCACCCAAGTGTATGACACTCACAGGATTTTCGAGGAGATAGACATCAGCAAAAAGTATCACACACATATTAGCAAGCGCTATGTATATCATCGGACGGTAAAATGACAAACGGGAACTGATGCTCTGCGTCGAGAACGCAGCAACCATACCACTAACAATCAAATATGTAAAGATTGGCATGGAATCTAAGATAACACCGAATAACGCAGCATAGATAACGGTAAACACTATACCAAAATAGATATCGAAATAGATGGTGAAAAGAAAAATGAAAAACGAAATCGGCAACAGATAAATCGTGTCCGTCACATAGACGATTTTGCCAAGGACAAGATATATGACAGACAGTAATGTGATGAAAAGAAGATGTTTGTTCTGAAGAAGATCATAGTGCGCAATAGTGCCGAGTCGAGACAAAAGAAAGATGATCGAGAAAAACAGCAGATTATGAAACAGGATGGTTTTCACTACCTCCCACGTGCCAATCGAAACGTAGGTTGCCTCGAGCGCGTTCATGATCTCCATTGTCTGTTCCGTGATACGCTTGTGCTTTTCGACAATGATCTCACCTTTGAGGATGGTTCCTTTTGTCTTTGACACATTGGCAAACACCGCGTCGATCTTCTCCTCTGTTCCTGCCTCATTGTAGGTCACATTAGGCGTCAACAAAAACTGAACGAGTCTCCTATATTCAGCGCTCTGCCCGGCAGCGATATTATCTTCCGCTTCCTTAGATGAATATAGTCTGTCAACCGATTCAACTGTTTCTTTACTATTGTTTATGATCGTTATGATTCTATTGCCAGATGGCTTCTCAAGAACAATGCCAGTAGCATAGAGATCGGTCAAACCGGTGAGAATACCCTCAAAAATTCGTCCCCTGTTCCGCGACATCAGGTACTCGATGACACCTCTATCGACCGCGTACTGTTGCTGGACAAGGCGAACTATCGAATCTCTTCCGATGACGTTTCTCCGTGCAACCAATGAATCAACCAACCACCACAGGCCTTCGCTTTTTTTCGTCACCTCTCTTAACACATCAGTGTTCATTACATAAACAGGGGGTATTCTTCGTGCTATTTCATCTCTCTCCTGGTTAAGTTCCTGTTCTGATTTTGGGATGACAAAGTCATATGGCGCAATGGCATCAAAATTAGCTATCTTCCCCACCTCAAGCTTGTACCGCTGCGGTACTGTCGGCGGGGGGAACAGGAAATTGAGTAGTATAATGATGCCCGCGAGTATGATATACCTATGCTGAATCTTTAGCTTCATACGCCCTTATTAACTTCTGCACCAGATGATGACGCACAACGTCTTTCTCATTTAAATAGATGAAGTTTATCCCAGGGATATTTTTCAAAAGATGCTGGATCTCGATAAGACCGGAGAACACAGTGCTTGGTAGATCAACTTGCGTTATGTCACCAGTAACCACAACCTTTGAGCGCCAACCCATACGGGTGAGAAACATCTTCATCTGCATGCCTGTTGTGTTCTGTGCCTCATCGAGTATGATGAACGCGTCATTGAGCGTTCTGCCTCGCATGTAGGCGAGCGGAGCAACTTCGATCGTTTTCATATTGAGATATTTCTTCACACGGTCGTAGGGTAAGAAATCATTGAGCGCATCATAGAGTGGTCGCAAGTATGGGTCGACCTTGTCCTCAATGGCACCAGGTAGAAACCCGAGTGACTCACCAGCTTCCACCGCCGGTCTTGTGAGAATGATCCGTTCAACTTTTTTTGCCATCAAATATGATACCGCCTTTGCGACACCGAGGTAGGTTTTACCAGTGCCTGCCGGTCCGATACTGACGACAATGTCATTTTCGTTGATCGCCCTGAGGTATTCTACTTGCCCTTCACTCTTTGCCTTGACCAACCGCTTGGGTGTCGTGACGCATGTCAAATCTTTTTCTTCGACTGCTTTGATCTTTTGATGTACGCTGGATTCAGTATGTGAATCTTTGAACATCTTTTTCACCGCCTTTGCTGCTTCCTTCACTTTTTTCTCGTCGCCCTGCAGGTATATGCGTTCATTGCGCATGGAGACTGCGATGTTGTATTCCCGCTTAATTTTTTTCAAGAATTCATCGTTGTATCCGATAACAAGGGTTGGATCAGGATGCGTTATGGGGATTGATACTTTCACACCTACGGGAGGGACACATATGTGCCCCTCCCAATCTTACTAGTCATGCGGTATTACAAATACCTGGTTTGGATATATCCAATCCGGGTCTTTAATTTTGTCCTTATTTGCCTCATAAATCTCAGGCCATCTCTGTGCATTTGAATAAATCGATAAATATGAAGCAACGAGTCCAAGGTAATCACCTGGTA
The DNA here is from genome assembly GCA_030670605.1 of Candidatus Stahliibacteriota bacterium. Classification (GTDB taxonomy): domain Bacteria; phylum Hydrothermota; class Tepidihabitantia; order SM23-42; family SM23-42; genus DAOVBK01. The sequence continues at coordinate 3,776 of DAOVBK010000071.1, read as the reverse complement.
TAACTGTGTACGCATCAAGATACGGGACGAACAACACCCAATCAGGATAGATCAGATTTGGGTCCTTGATCTTGTCCTTGTTGGCTTCGTATATCATCGGCCACTTCGCACCATCATGATACACATTTCGCATGCTGGCGATCTTGGACAGCCAATCACCTTCAACAACCTTATACCTACCGTACTGACAAATCTTCCAGGCTTCTTTCAGCTCCGCGAGCTTTTCCTTGTGCATGCTTGCCTTGGATTCCATTTCTGCAACCTCTGCTCTCAATGGTTCAAGCTCAGTTTCGAGTTCAGCAATTCGAGCCTCAGCTTCGCCGAGCTGTTCCTGCAACGCCATGAGTTCAGCATGAGCGTCTTCCTCGGTCATTTCTTGAGCGAACACAAGGACGGGGATAAGCAGGCAAATCGCGCAGATTGATAGTATCTTCTTCATTGCATCCTCCTTACTTCTTGCAGTGTTTGTCGATCTTAGTTTGTAGCATCTCTATGTCTTGCGCGAGTTTGGTCATGTCCGATTCGAGCTCAGCCTTTCTGTCATTCAAAACCTGCATTTCGCCCTCGAGTCCAGCGATTTTTGCTTCAGCAGCATCCAAAGCATCCCTGGCTTCAGCGAGCGCATCCAGTGTCTCCTGCTTTGCCATCTTTGAACCGCATCCAATGATGATAATGACAAGGAGAAGAACAGCGAGTATTTTTTTCATAATGCCACCTCCTTCAGGCGTATTCAATAATAAATAATATGCATAATTGAGCTATTGTCAATAGTCAAAACCAGATGCGCGAGCCCGCTTCTGTGTTGACTTTTCAGCAGATCTGGGTATCATTCCTAATGCCTAATCATGCAATTATCGTTGCTGCGGGGTCTGGGCGCAGATTCGGCGGATTGAAGCAATTCCTTGACCTCAACGGCAAACCCCTCATGGTGTATGCAATTGAGAGATTTGAGCGCGAGCCAGCAGTCGATGCGATCACTGTCGTCGTACCAAAGGCACGCATTTCATACATGAAAAAGCTCAAAAAGACATGGAATCTCAAGAAGATACGTCATATTGTCGGTGGCGGCAGCAGGCGCCAGGACTCGGTTCTCAACGCCTTACGGCATATACGGCAGACGAATGGCTGTTTGATCATACATGATGGTGTCCGACCTGTTTTTTCACAAGGTCTCATACGAAAAGGTATTCGACTCTGTCGCACACACAGAGCCGTCATTGTTGGCGCGCATGTCCGTGAAACCATTAAAGAAGTACGGAAGCGCACGGTGATTAGAACGATCCAACGCAAAAACCTTTTTCTTACCAAAACACCGCAGTTCTTTGAATGTCGTCTGTTACAGCAAGCCTATCGCCGTGCTGCTCTTTCCACCGAGTACACTGATGATGCCGCACTCTGCGAATCGCTCGAGATCCCCGTATACCTTATCTCAGATGACAGCTTCAATGTGAAGGTCACAAAACGGGCGGACATCGCGCGTATCAAACGCATGCTATGAAAAAAGTTATTCTATTCGGTTCCACTGGCTCAATCGGATGTAATGTCATTCGCGTAATAAGACAATTAAAGGGCTTTCAAATTGTTGGCCTTGCCACATACCGCAACTACGCAAAACTTATGAAGCAAGCTCGCGACATCAAACCGCGGTTCATCGGGCTCGTTGACAGAGAACATCCAGAAAAACGCTCGACACGCAGTCGTACTCCGCATGTTTTGTATGGAGAAGAAGGGCTCACGGCGATGATACAACGCGCACGTGCTGATATTCTCATCTGTGCGTTCGCGAGTTCAGTCGGTATCAACAGCATTATCACGGCGATACGCCAAGGCATGCGCATCTGTCTTGCGACGAAAGAAATCCTTGTCAGTTATGGTGATATTGTTATGGCTATGGTCAAGAAACACAACACAGAGCTTTACCCCATTGACAGTGAGCACTCTGCCATTTACCAGTGCATGGAAAGCAAACCAAAGGATGACATCGCACGAATCATCCTGACCGCATCAGGCGGTCCATTTCTCCACCGATCAATCAAGAACGTGCGCAAGAAAGATGTGTTGAACCATCCAGTATGGAACATGGGTGCTAAGATCACGGTCGATTCAGCGACCATGATGAATAAGGGCCTCGAGGTCATTGAGGCACATCACCTGTTTGCTTTCCCGGCGGACAGAATAGACGTTGTTGTACATCCTGAAGCGCTCTGTCATTCACTCATTCAGTTCGCTGATGGTACACTCCTTGCGCAGATGTCGACACCAGACATGAGACTTCCCATACAGTATGCACTTACTGCACCGCGAAGAATGAAATCAGCAGTCAAAAACCTGGATATCAGTAAAACCGATAGGATGACATTCTCACCACCGGATCTTAAGAAATTCCCGTGCCTCACACTCGCGTATGAAGCACTGAAAATAGGTGGAAGCATGCCCGCCGTTCTCAACGCCACAAATGACATGGCGGTGCATTTGTTCTTGGAAGGGCGTATTACGTTTCAAGAAATACCGAGGATCATTAAGCAAGTGATGAAGCAACACAGACCACGCAAAGGTGATATCGCTGCATATAAAAGGACTGAGGAGTGGGCACGGAACATGGTGAGGCAATACGTATGTTAGATTTTTTGCTTTACTCAATTCTCCCTTTTCTCTTTATTCTCGGCTTTTGCATTACGATACATGAACTGGGTCACTTCATCTTTGCCAAGCTTTCAAAAATCCCCGTGGAAAAATTCTCAATCGGGTTTGGACCACCATTATTGCGTATGAAAATCGGCGAAACTGACTTCAGAATCGCCTATTTCCCGCTCGGTGGCTATGTGAAGATGGCAGGTGAAGACGAGGGTGAAGTTGCCAAGAAAGAGGAAACACAGAAAACTGATGTCCCTGGCTTCTATGATGCTCCCATTTGGAAAAGGATAGTGGTCGTTTTCTGTGGCCCGCTGTTCAATATACTATCTGCATTTATCGTTCTTTTCGTTATCATCTTTGCCTATGGTGTTATTGTTACACCATTCATGAAGATCACGGTGGAAGAGTCAAGCTATTACGAAAGGCAGGGGTTTGTCACCGATGATTCAATCGTCGCAGTTAATGGTCTTCGTGTGAATAATTGGGAAGAACTCTGGGAGATCGTTGATAGGGACGTGAATAAAGAAGCTCGCATAACGGTCATGCGTGATGATGGCACTGTGCACGATATACACGCGCGTATAGACGAGGATTCAACCGGCATAACGCCTCTCGTGCCGCCAATCGCCGGCGCACTCAAGCAGAGTAGCCCAGCTGATAAAGCGGGAATGAAGCAGGGAGACAGAATTGTTTCTATTGATGATACGGTCATCAATAGCTGGGCAGAAATGGTCAATATCGTCCGCACCTCGCAGAATACGCCGCTTCGATTCACGTGGGTACATGAAGGAGAAACGATGACCGCGGCAATTACCCCTGAGCCGTTCTATGACCCGATCGAGGAGGACACGATTGGCCAGATCGGCGTCTTTATGCCACACGAGCGCACACCTGTGTCTGTGCTCAGTGCATTCGGTTTATCAATACAGCGAACCACAGAGATGATCTACCGCGTACTCGAGATTTTCTATCAGCTCATAACACGTCAAATACCAGCTCGACAGCTCGGAGGCCCCATAGCCATATTCAAATTGAGTACTGAATCTGCACAATGGGGGTTTGAGTTTCTACTCGGTCTCCTGGCGATCATCTCAATCAATCTCGGGCTGATAAACCTCTTCCCCATTCCTGCGCTTGACGGT
>DAOVBK010000223.1 GCA_030670605.1 Candidatus Stahliibacteriota bacterium | reverse complement strand
TCAAGAACTGAAAGAAGAATATGCGCACCTGACATTGTATATACTCAAGAAAGAGTACACGGAGGTGTCTGAAGAACTGTCGAAGCTTCAGCAACAAATCAATGATGCGGATGGACAACGGCAATCGGTTCTGCAACAGATAAAGAGGTTAGAACAGGACCGCGAACGGATTAAGAGTGAGATGGCAAAAGTTGAGGTCGAGAAAAGAAGTACACTGGAGCGTATTGCGAACATTGATGACGTCATTGAGAAGCTTCAAACGAACATAGAACGAAACAAGGAACATGCACGAGAAATCATTTTGGCACGTGAGCGTAATGCGACGCGCATTAACGAAAAAACAGATTTGATGAACGGCAACAGGCAGAGGCTTGTTGAGCATGAAAACAAGGCGCAGGAGTTGGCTCGCAATATTGAGTTAGTACGGGGTGATGTTACTGAAACCGAAGGACAACTCAAGGCGAACGATGCGGCTTTCTTTTCTGCACTCGGTGAGATAAACAGCAAGGATGATACAATTAAGAATCAAACTGATGAGATCCAGCAATTGAAGCAGGAGATAGCGCGGCTTCGTTTTGAAAAAGAGAACAAGCAGGCGTTACTGTCTAAGCTTTCTGAAGAATATGACGCTCAGCAGCAAGAGCTCGATATACATCAGAGGGCTTTTCGTGACACAGAAGAGGAGCTTGAAAGGATCGTTGTACAACAGGACGATGTAGCAAAACGCCTGCACGACGCACAGGAAAAGCTGGAAGAGAATGAGCAGCAGCGTGCAGTTACTGACGCTGATTTGAAACGCAGATATGATGCAATGACCGAGTGCAAATTGCTCATCAATACATTGACACACCGCATCAAGGAGAAAAGCAATATCCCAGAGATTGAGAAGCAGTTCAAGGAACGACACAGAGGGCTCTTCAGGAAGAATATCATTGTGGAACAGGGGTATGAGTCAATTGTTGATATTTGTTTGGGCGATTTATTGGATTTTTATATTCTCGAGAATTTTTCGCAACAGGATTTTGATAATCTACCGGAAGGTCGATTCGGTTTTTTGGGCGTGCAGGCTTCCACCAAAGAAGAACCAACATCTGTCCCACACGGCGCACAGCCAGTTTCGCAGTTCGTGCGCGTGAAGTCTTCTTCCGGTGTGTTGGAGAAATACATAGCACGGTGTTTTATCGTCAAAGATTTCGAAACAGCACGTGCGTTATCAGAAAAGCATCCAGGCTGTGGATTTGTCGTTCCCGATGGTATTCTCTTCAAGGATGGTACAATAATCATTGAGCGGGGCGAGGTCGGATACTTCAAGATGAGACAACGTCTCAGTGAGAAGAAGAAAGAGTTGGAGACACTGGAGAATGAGCTGTTATTCACGCAGGAAGAGAAAAAACGGCTTGTCGAGGCAGGTGAAGCCATCAGAAACGCGCTTGAGGAGGACAAGAATCAATTGTTCTCGATAAATGTGCAGAAATCTGAGTGTTCGATGAAAATGAACGAATTGAAGCGGACGATTGAGAAACTCGATAAGGAATACAGCAGCCTTAAAAATGACCGGAACGCCTTGCGAATAGAGGAAGAACGTATTGATCATCAGATTGATACGTACGAAAAGAAAATAGAGAAGATGAAAGCAGAACGTACAACAGCAGAAAATGAACGGGATGCGTTGATTGAACAGCGGCAGGATTTCAAAAGAGAAATAGATGAGAAGAACGCGTACATGAATCTCAAAAAAATGGAACTCGTCGCATTGGAGGAACGGCTCAATAGTATCAACGCAACAGTACAACAGCTGAAGAGTGAGATTACAGGCGTTGAAGAAGAGGTTCGAACACTCGGTGAGGCAACGCATGTGAACGACTTGGATGAAACGCAGAAGGAAATACAACGACTGAATGACGGGCTTTCGAGAACACGAGAACAGAAAAAAGAAATAGAGGCACAGCTTCCGGAAAAACTCATCGAACAATATACGCAGTCGCTCAATGATATTTTTGATCAGCTTACCGAGAAGCAACAGACCCATGAGGAATGGCAGAACAACATTATGCAATTCAAATATACATCATTTCAACTAACCCATAAGAAAGATGAGGCGGCAAAGCGCGCCCATGAGGAATGCAAGACCATCCTTGCCGACTATGTCCCAGAGGAAGAACTGCTTGATACTGAACAGAAGCTTGCTGACGTGCGTACGAAATTGGAAAGACTCGGAGAGGTTAATCCTCTTAGTCTTGAGCTGTATGAGAGTGAAAAGAAACGGCTCGACGAATTCTTGAAACAGCGTGATGATATAATCGCGGCAAAACGAAGGCTCCTCGATTCGATTGAAGAACTCGACACGAGAGCACGTGATCGATTCACGACGACATTTGTACTGGTAAAAAAGGAATTCAACTTCATCTTCTCAAACTTCTTTGAAGGAGGAACCGCAGATCTTGTTTTGACTGATCCTGCCAATCCGTTGACATCGCGGGTTGACATTGTTGTCCGTATGAAAGGGAAGCGATTGAAGACCATAAATCAACTTTCAGGAGGAGAAAGGACACTGCTCGCGATAAGTCTTCTTCTCGCATTCTATCTTGTGAAGCCAGCGCCGTTTTGCATCCTCGATGAGATCGATGCACCGCTTGATGATGCCAATGTTGTTCGTTTCAACAAGTTCTTGAGAGATCTATCTCAAAGAACGCAGGTTGTTATAATCACACATAATCGGGCAACCATGGAATATACAGACTATCTCTATGGTTTGACCATGGAAACGCCTGGACAGAGCAAGATTGTTTCAGCGCGCCTCGCTGATCTGGAAAAAATCGGTGCTCTGGAATAGACATCATGCACGTACCCCAGCAAAAAACAATCTATTGAATCACACAAAGGTTTGATGCTTAGCAGATTGAGAAAGGCAGTTGGCAAAGTAGCTGATTTGTTTTCGCGCACAAAGGGTGCATCGTCCGATGAAATACGGGAGATACTTATAGAAGCAGATATTGGCGTCACCTACACAGACTTAATTCTTAAGGCAGTGGCGACGGCGAAGGATGATCGTCAGCAGGCACTGAAGAATGAAATCATCAGACTTCTCACTATTCCCAAACCGTCCAGCCCATTGACAAAACCTCATATCATCATGGTCAGTGGTGTCAACGGGTCGGGCAAGACAACGACGGTCGCAAAGCTCGCAAATCTCTACAAGAAAACAGCCAATGTGATATGTGCATGTGCAGATACATATCGCGATGCGGCGAGTGAACAACTAACAGTTTGGGCACAACGTGCTGGTGTTGAAGTCGTTGCATCGCAAAAAGGTCAAGATGCAGCAGCAGTCGTGTTTGACACCATATCGAAAGCACGGATGCAGAAGATTGATACCATTATCATTGATACTGCTGGTCGGCTGCATACGCGAAAAGACTTGATGGAAGAACTAAAAAAAATACATAGAGTGATAACAAAATTAAAAGACACCGGTC
>DAOVBK010000188.1 GCA_030670605.1 Candidatus Stahliibacteriota bacterium | reverse complement strand
AAGCAGGAGTATTGTGCCGACTGCGTGCAGCACGTCTCGTGGCTTTACCCTTGTTGAAGTACTCATCGCCTGCGTCATCCTTGCGGTTGGCATTCTCGCGATATCTCAAACAACAGTACTCGGTGTCCGAACGACAAATCTCATCAGGAATTACGCAGAGGCACGCCAAATACTAGCGAAAGGGCTTGAAATTCTCAAGTTGCTTCCCTATGATGACCCACTGCTCAGTGGTACGTGCATTGATTCGACACTGAGCGATACAACGTTAGCGTACCGTGCAGATTCAACAAATGTTGTCGGCAGAACAATCGGGCCGACACTGTATGATGTCTACTGGAACGTAGCAGATAATACACCACAGCCGCGTTTCAAGACAATCCGAATGATTGTGTATAGTAATCAAGGACGGCGTCTTATCGATGCCGACCACGTTAAATGGAGGTGAACATGAAGAGGGGTATGACACTCGTGGAAATGCTCGTCGCTCTGACAATAATGATGATTGTTCTCGGCGCAATTTATTCTGTACTCAATATCCAGCAGACCAAATCCTTGAATGTTCAAGAAACATCCGTACTGCAAACCGATGCGCAAGTAGCACTCACATTGCTTCGATGGGACCTGTTTATGGCAGGATATGGTATTACACGCCATGATCCTTCCATTGCAAGTACGAACAACGCAAACGCAGCGGACCAGATAACGCTCCGAGGAGTTGGCCTCGGTTTTGAGACTGCTTATACAGATTGGGCGCCCGTTATCGAACGAGTATCGACGAGTAATGAAATACTCGTCTATCGGTTCAATGATTCAACACCAGCATTTGAGGTTGGTGATACAGTCATTGTCGTTGACCAAGAGAAACGATTGCTTGATTCAAACTGCGTTATCGCGCAAATTGATTCAATCGTCCATTCAGTTGCTGAGTTCACACTCGACGGTCTCAAGCTCAGGATAAACAAGGCAATATCAGTCGATAAAGGTAGCCTCGTGTTTCGACCAGATAGGGACACGTACGGGAATGGCATTGACTACACACTCGTCAACAACACGCTTATGCGAGGAAACCAGGTTTTTCTGGAGAATGTCGAAGATATTCAGTTTGCCTATGGTGTCGATCTCAATAACGATGGTACATTTCAGGATGCTGAGTGGTTTAACGAACTCTCAAGCATTCCTGGCTATTCGCCCCGCATGCTCTACGAACATCGAACCGCGATCCGTTCTGCCTTTGTTATGCTCTCAGAACGAAGGCTCAGAGATTATAACTATCCAGCTGACGCGTGTACGCTCGAAGACCACATCTATGCGCTTTCCGAACTCGATAAGAAATACAAACGGAATTTTGTCAGTGCAATAACCTGGCCACGAAATATCCGGGACTGAGGAGGCTACCGTGAAGAGAATAATAACAAAAAATCGCAGAGGTATAGCACTTATTATCGCACTCGGATCAATGGTTCTGATTCTCATTGTCGCGGCAATTTCGATGTATGTTATCACCCGTGGACTTTCAATCGCGAGTGGTCAGAGAACATATCAGAGTGCATTTGAAGCATGCGAAGGTGGTATTGAACTCGGCTTGGCTGAAGTGAACCGCGCATTTCTTGCCCGTACTGATCCAGACACAAGCACCTTGAACATCCACAAATTCAGAGTACGAGTTGTACCTGAGCCACTCTTTTCCATGCATGCAGAGGGGTCAGTACTCAAGTTCAGCCGTGGCTATTTTGGTGTCGGCTATGGCATGTCAAAAGGTGGCACAAATTTCTATTATCGAATCCTTGCTGAATCTGAAGGTGCCGGTGGTGAACGTGTCACACTTGAAGTACAGCAAAAGAAACGGATCATGTAAGGGGGGTATTATGAAGAAACTCACACTAATTTTACTGCTCACATGCTCTTTCATGGTAGCACAAACCATGAACGCATTTTGTAAAGCTCCGCCTTTTGTTGGAGGCAAGAACGCGGTTGTCAAGCCGAACATACTCATCAGCCAGGACATGACCGGTAGTATGGCGTTTCTTGCTAATGAAGGTGGTTACGGCTATGCAAATCCTGATTATAATTATCGACTCGTACAGGTTGATACCTTGCACAGCTATTTCAAAATGGACCCTGCTGGTCCGTATTCAGGGTTTGACATAAACCAAACATTCATGACACGAATCGATGTCGCACGCAAAGTACTCACCGGTGGCAAAGGTCCATCTGTCTACAGTAAAGATACATTAATCTTTGAAGTCCCACGCACCTGGAACGGATACACATGGTATGGTGTTATTACGACCGACACAACTGAATATGGCAGAGGAGTTATCCGCGAGATCGCTGATATAGACAATGACTATGTCTGGAACGAAGAGGCACCATACTTTGCGCTTCAGCAATTCAGTACCGATGCTACGTTTGGCAGGAAAGTTGTCTGTCCCTTTGGTACTCTATTGACGGAATTTCTCGAGCAGATTGAAGGTCCCAGCCCAAATGGTGCGACATGGGTGGGTGATGCAGTGTTTGAAGCAACCCACTACATTCGGTTCACCGAACCGCACTGGAGCGGTTCATATACTTGGGATGTGAGCCAGGTCGGCACTGCAGATGATCCGTGGTATGAAGTAATCGGTGACGACACCGTCTCTGCCTCATGTCGACCGACATTCATCATTGTAATTAGGGACGGAGAGTCGAACAGTGACAATCCAGTTGCTGATTGTGCACATCTACCGCATCCACCGTCACCATATGGCGCGCTCTACTATGACTTTAATCTGTATAACGGACCGGACAACACAGATGGACAGCATGGATGCGCTGATGATTATGCATACTACGCTCACGTTACTGACTTACGACCGGATAATGACCCGGTGTATGGCGTTACCAACGCTGTTGACGAACAGAGCATCACGTTCTATTCTATCTTTCTCTATGCTGACCCAAACGGTATCGGTGCGCAACTCTCGCAAAACATTGCCAAGTACGGTGGTTTCAATGACATAAATGACAACCGGATGCCTGATCTACAGGAAGAGTATGATGAGGATGGTGATGGCTTACCTGATAATTACTACTATGCATCTGAAGGTAAGAGACTGGAAGAGGTATTGAAAGACTTATTCATCAACCTGACGACACTATCGCGAGTGACCAGTGCTTCTGCTGGTGCAATCACATCAACGACGCAGGGCTACAAGGCGGGTGGTCTCACCTATCTTGCTCAGTTCTATCCGAAAAGAATCGACGATGGCCTCAATCTCGATTGGATTGGCAGAATACAAGCACTGTGGCTGGGTACATATGGATGGCTACGTGAGGAAACAGAAGGTAACAACATACTGAATTTACAGAAAGATTACATTATAAATATGTTCTTTTCCGAGACAGACGAAACCGTCTTGGCGGCACGATTCAGAGATACATTGGGTACTGGTGAAATCGGGCATTTAGTGCCCGTTGATACCATACCGATTGACGAGCTGAATTTCGTCTGGGATGGTACTGAAGAGCTGCTCGACCGCAGTCACCTCGACCGACAGATATTTACGAACATTAACGGCCTGACAAACTTCACTGCGGCGAATGCTGCGCTTGACCAACATCTTGATTTCGGTGATGCGGCACAGTGCGATTCGCTCATCAATTACATACGTGGCCTCGATTATCCAGCAGATAACTATCGCGCACGTGATTACTTTGGCAGTGTTTGGAAGCTCGGTGACATTATATACTCATCGCCACTTGCAGTCGGCGCACCGGTAGAAGCGTATGACCTTATCTACGGTGACGAGACATACGGTGCTTTCTGGGATCAGTATAAAGAACGCCGTACCGTCGTGTATGCTGGCGGAAATGATGGCATGCTCCATGCCTTCAACTCAGGACTGACCACAGTATTCCTTGAACCAACAAAGGTTCTTGAGATTGATCCGCTCGGCACGCCGCTCGGTGATGAACTCTGGGGAT
>DAOVBK010000180.1 GCA_030670605.1 Candidatus Stahliibacteriota bacterium | reverse complement strand
CTTGGCTTTCTTGTTCTCCAAGAGCATGTCACGGTCATGCAGGGTACTGGTATACTCTGCCTCCTTGGAGGCATCTACTGCCTCGCCAAGAAAGAGAAGGTTCGGTAGTGTTTTTCTTGATTACAGGTGGCATACGGCGATGATAGTCAGAGATGCGGCAGAAGCTCGGACTTTTCCTGGGAGTGGTCTTCTTTGTCACTATACTCAACGTACCGCCCATACCTGGAATGAACACCGTTGCAAAGATGACTGCTGCCATCGCAGTACTCATGGCAACGTGGTGGATTACCAGTTTCGCGTACATCTGAAGAAGAAGATATCGAAGCTGCCGGTGCTACTCGTGATGTGTACTTGTTGATTGTGCAAAAAGCCAGTAACAAACCACTCGGTTTTGTGCGCAGCAAGGTGGTTGATATGCCAGCCCGAACTGTGTGGCTACGCTTTGCAATGGGTAATAAGGCTGCGTGGGGAAGGGGTTATGCTCGCGAGGCATTGCTGCTTTTTCTGGATTGGCTGTTTTTTGAGCAGAACATGCATAGAATCACGCTGGAGACCTATGCGATGAATGAACGGGCAGTCAACTTCTTTAAGAAGATCGGATTCGCGCAGGAAGGTGTATTACGGCACGCAGTATACAGTGATGGCAAGTACCACGACATTATCTCACTTGGTCTACTAAAAAAAGAGTTCCATCGTGCCGAGACGACATAACGCACAGTTATCTTATCATACGTATTGACAGTGCTCGCACAAACAGTATCATTTCGTAGATTGTCGATCTTTGAAAAGCAATAGATGCACAATTGAACACAGCTGCGCAGGTCGTTGAGGAGGTGCGGATGAAGGACAACGGTCTTTGCATACATGCGCATGCCTGATATTCAGGGGACGACGCCATTGCCAGTGAGGTAGGACATACACCTACCAGTGGAAGGTGGAGTTGTTAAAACTCTGTCTTACAGTGACTGCTACAGATAATCAAAATCAGCCGTGGTTCGGATTCTCGGATGGAATACTCCGTGATGAAGCTGGAATTGGAAGTAATCGCTTACCCGAAAGCGTAAGCGGTGAATCGGTCACTGGTCCGACCAAGCCTGGATTGCTAAAGAACGAACGGAACCCTGACCCCTTGATTTTGCGTTTGAGCAAACAAGGAGGTCAGGCATGGGTAAACGAGAAAATACGGGATTTGTCTGTGAGCACTGTACACACACGGTTATCCCGGTAACAAACGGTAGTTACAGAAATCACTGTCCTTTTTGCCTCTATTCCAAACATCTGGATATTGAATCCGGTGATCGTCGTTGTACATGTACCGGCCTCATGAAACCGGTCGGCTTGCAGTACAATACGAAAAAGGGATTTCAGATCGTCCATGAATGCCTGGAATGCGGGTTCAGGACAGTGAACAAGGTGGCTGAGTTTACGGTTCAGCCAGATGATATTGATGAACTGATAAGGCTATTCCAGTGATTACACTGTGCAGCTGTGTCATTTTTTTGTGCGTTTCTCTCGCATGTCGTCGAGTCGCTTCTTTGCATCGGGAACATTCTTGAAGAATTGCTCGAGTTTCTCGCATATATACTCATCGCAGTATGCGCAGTTCTCGACCTTCTTTGTAAACCCACATTTTCTGATCTCACACACGCTGCAGTAACCGATGTGTGCACCGTCAATTGTGATACAGCTATCACAATTAATATCCTCTGGTTTCAGTTCAGTCTTGAATGCCTCTGACCATTCCTTTGCCGTTTTCTCTCGTAGTGCATTATCGTCAGTTCGCTTGGCAATGTAGGCTGGACAAGATGTACACTCAAGTCCACAAATTGAAATGATTGTCTCCATGTTTTCCTCCTTCTTAATGATTCTAATCATCGTACCTGAAATTTCAAGAGGAAACACAGACGTTCACCACCATATCGAAACATGTGCATATGTGCATATGCACAATTGTACACATGGAGGAGGGGCAGTGACGGGTATGTGGGTGTTGTGCAACGCAGTGGAAAAATCCCCTCATTGTGCGATGATTTTACGAAAATGCATCCGGTGTGCATCAATGCGTTGTCTTACAATGCTTTGCCAGATGCAATTCCTCACAAATGGCGCATCACTTCGTTTATAATACTATACCAACAGGGGGGTTGGTATACGAGTAATGGTTCGCGACCGGGAGCGGGCTTTACGTCGTATTTTGCATTGTTCACGCAGCCGTATCATAGAAAGTAAGAAGGTCCACAGACAATTCATCGGTTCGACAATTGCTCAATTACATAATTGCACAATCATCGAACTGCTCTCTCACGGTTTCAGTTATTACGGTGGGGTGAGCTGGCGACATTGGTATCTGTTACATTGACCGCAGATCGTGTTTCACAACACAATGCAACAGCTGTCTCGTATTGACTGCAACACTATTTGGTCTATAATTATGCTATCGTGACTATCAGAATATGAAACGGCATTTGATTGAAATTGCTGTCTTAATTCGACAATGCTTAAAGAGGAGGGAGGTATGAAAAAAGTTACCCTGTTGGCATGTGCATGTCTGCTTGTTCTTCTGTGTGGGAGAAAAACTGAGCAAACAAGAGACATAACAACCAGAAGTATTATTTCAACTCAAGACACAATTCCCCTGAAGATAACCCATATATCACCGATTGGTTCAGTAGGAGGTTTAAGGGAATCATTCCGCATTCTTGTCGGCTTTAACCAAGCAATGGTTCCGCTTCAGGCCGTTCCACGGGAAGAAACGTCCGGGCCCCTTGATATTGATCCACCAGTTAATGGTAAATATCGCTGGTATGGTTCGCGGACACTTGCGTTTGTACCCTACGACACATTAGCACCAGCCATGACATATCAGGTAACACTGAAAGCAGATGCAATCCAGTCACTCACTGGCATGCGTCTCAAGCGAGATACGTCATGGACATTTGAAAGTATTCGGCCTAACCTGCTGCGCTCGCAACCACGGCACGGTGCTCGATTCATTGACCGTAAGGCGAATATCTATTTGTACTTCAACATGCCAATGGCACCACATCGTGTCAAAGATAAGATCTCGCTCAAGGCAATGCACGGCATGCCATCTCCACCCGGGTGCGGTGGGCTCAAACCACTCGAATCACGGTTCACAGAGCAAATACGATACCGGGCACGAAATCTCCGCGATAGTGAGAAAAAGGAATGGCCGCTAAAGAACTGGGATAATGCGAGAACATTGGTCCTGACACCAGTACGACAATTTCCGATCGAATCCGAGATCAACGTACACCTAAAGCCTGGACTTCTTGCAGAAACTGGAGACCTCGGTTTGTCTTTGGACAAGAAATTCACGTTCAGAACCTATAATACTTTCCGCCTGCTTGCTCACTCCACAGAAATCCCTGGCGATGACCCGCTGCATCTCTGCTTTTCCAATAGCGTGAAGGTACATGAAGTCGTTAAATACATGACGATTGAACCACACATTGACATACCTGAGGAGTATGAGAAAAGAGACTGGCCAACCAGGAGTATCAACCTCTATTTTCCTTTTGAACTCAACACCACATACCGCGTAACCATAGATGATAGGCTCATGGACGTGTTTGATAACAGGCTTGACAGGGACTATGAATTCACATTCCATGTGGGCGATTATTCGCCATACGCGAGCATTCCGACCGGCATAAATATCGTTGAATCAAAGAGTGATCTGAGATTTCCCGCAGTATTGAGGAACGTGAATACGGTCTCTCTTGCAATGGGGCTTGTTGATATTGCTGAAGCAATACCGTTTCTCAATACACCAGGGCTTTTTTCCCGCAATAACCCATATGTACCGGGTGCGCCCGGGTTCTTCAAGGTCAACCGAGACTGGCAGGTAAGCACCTATGAAAAGTATCGCAACCAGAGGATTAGACTGCCCATTGAACTGTGTGAGGTACTCGGCAGCAAGAAGCAGGGTTTTGTTTTTATCCAGTTCAAGCACAACAATTATCAGAAGGCATTTGTCGAAGTCACTGATCTCGGTATAACCTGGAAATATGCACCAGAAAACAACCTGGTGTGGATCACATCA
>DAOVBK010000128.1 GCA_030670605.1 Candidatus Stahliibacteriota bacterium | reverse complement strand
GGATTATAGCGTAGCGGTGTGACCTTGACCGCGGCAATACGAAAGCCGGCTAAGGAACCGTCATGAACATACTCAACCGGGGTGTGGGGATAGAGACTGCTCTGGGTGTAGACGGTCATGTCTGGTTCGGTGAACTCTGTGCCCTGTTGTAATGATATGGGAACCGGCTTTTGGGCAGGAAAAATATCGAATGTGCCGGGCACAAAAGAACCGTTTTCTCGAATAATCTCGACATTCGTGACCCGCGCATCAGCTGGAATGACAAAGCGCAGGAACTGGACCGGCAGCGCCGGATGTCCTGGCTCAGCCAGATGATCATACCCACGCAGTGACACATAATCATAGTTGTTACATATCTCAGCTCGCATTTCATCGGCGCTAACATAAACCGTGTGCTCGATGGCATTTGCAAAGAGCATCGTGGCTAGTGATAAACCGAGGAAAATGCAAAATATCTTGTACGTATTACGCATAATACCTCCTTATTTTAGAATTAAGTCTCGAAATAGTGTTAAAGAAACGTATGAACGTCGAGACCTCCTTTCTACGTGTAATTATACACAGATTTGGAAGTTTGTCAATACTTAAGTATCGCTCAAACTCATGCCTCATTCTACGCCCTGTTTCAGGGTATTGACGCTCCAGGCGCAGAGGCTATACTGTGTTAATATGGCTGGTAATAAGAAAGTCGCGCAGCGTGGGTTTTCCTTTCTGCGTTTGCCTTTTGCCCTTTTCCTCTCACTTTTGCCTTTTGCCTTTTGCCTTCACCGTGCCGAAGCACGGTGCGTGGATGTTGGCATTGGTGCTGGTATACAATCATACCCCTCGTCGTTCGATCCCTATGATGGCCTCGATCATGACCCGATTGCGTATCCGTGTTTTGACCTCCATGTTCATCTGATCGGCAATATAGCGGTCACCGGTCATGCGTCGCGGATAAAGACTGAAAACACGCTTGCTGGTCTCATCTGGTGCCACCAATATGTTGAGTTGTATACACTCGGTTTTGGTGTTGACTATAATTTCGGCACTGCAGTACGACGGCTAAAATTAGGTGTGCAGGCATTGACCGGATTCAGCGACTATACGGCAGGAGGGTCTGAACATGAAACTGCGCATGGTTATGGTCTGCGCGTCTATATGTGTACCCTTCAACCAATTACGAAATTCATCTCATGGGGAACACGTATCGGTGTGCAGCGACTGCGGATACACGTGTTGCCACATGCTGCTGACTGTAATCTCGATTCATTTCATGTTGATGTGATCGGCTATGTATCGTTGTAGGAGACACGGACTATGAACGTCACGAGTGAGTTGCTCAAAGAACTCGCGCAGTTAGCAGAGACAGACCGCACGGTCTTATCTGCATATGTGAGCGTAACGCGCGGTTGGGATGATGCACATGCCTTTGTCGAAAGGGAATCAAAAAAACTGATGCATTTTTTGGATAGAAAAGAAAAGGACTACTTTCACACATCATTATCATTTCTGAATGACTATCTGAAGGAAAAAAAGGAACAAGGGTTTTCTGGTCCAGGTGTTGCTTTTTTTGCCGACCTCGGTGCTGATTTTGTCAGAGGTGTTGAACTGGTGTCTGCACCAGAACCACTTCTTGCAGTCGATGATGAGGCGATTATCTATCCACTCGCCCTTGAACTCGATGAGTATGAGCCTATTGGCGTCATCATGATTGACGCCAGTTGTTCGCGCATTCTTATCGTTGCGGGGCAGGTCATTGAAGACATGGATTCGTTCTGCAAAAACATACATCATCTTTCAAAAGTCGGAGGATGGTCGCAGATGCGCTATCAACGGAGACGTGCAAAACAGATTAAGCATTTCGCTCAGGATACGATAGAGAACGCGAAATCCATCTTCGGTGGCACAGCAATAAAGCGCATTGTGATCGCCGGGCGCGACCGAATGATCACCGCCCTGGAACATGAATTTCCCAAGACGTGGAAAGACAACGTCATTGCGACAGTACGCTGGGACCTCGATGCTCCTGATCAGGATTTTGTGCGTAAGGTTCGACCACTTCTTGAACGGGCAGAACGGGACGAGGAGAAAAACTTGCTACAAAAGCTCGTTGCTGAGTTGCGGCGTGCAGGGTTGGCTGTTTCCGGCGTTGAACCCACACTCAAAGCCTTGAACATGGGGCAGGTAGATACTCTGTTTCTGAGTGAGGAGCTTGATTTCATAACGAAGGAGGAGTTGACGAGTCGTGCGCAAGCCACCGCGGCGTATGTCGAATTGATTCCTGAAACGAACGAGGTGCTGTCGAGACTCGGAGGCGCTGCTGCCTTGCTCAGATTCAAGATAAAACCACAAATGCGTTCTTTGTAAGGAGGTCACATGCTACACACGCATCTCAAAAATATCGAGGAAAGAGAGGTCGTTCCGGGTTATCACGGGCAGTTTATACATTCTGATACAATGACTGTCGCACACTGGAACATTGAAGCACATCGTGACATGCCCGAGCATGCGCATCCACATGAACAAATATTCAATCTCCTTGAAGGAACATTCGAATTGACGGTCGCTGGAGAAACTGTTGTTGCCGAGCCAGGCACGGTGGTCGTCATTCCGCCCAATGTAAAACACGCAGGTAGATCATTATCCAACTGTCGAGTCATCGACATTTTCTACCCGGTGCGGAAGGAGTACCAATAGGCCCAAAGCCCAATGCCTAAAGCCTAATGCCCAAGAAAAGACTCAAGTCAAGCCATATTTCCTTGACATTACTTTTAATACTACTATAATAAAATAATTACGGTGAGGTGTGGGTTATTAAACTTAAGTATATTCTACATTGTACTGCTAAACATATTTGAACAGTGGATTCGAGGAGGTGTACACATACAGAGTAAGCTGTATAAGGGGGCACAGGAAAGGAGAAAGCATGAGTAGAAGTTACTGTATATTGCTATTGATGATCCCCTTTATGCTCTTTGCAGGACAGATTGAAAAGGGAGTGTCCTTTTCAATCGATGATCTTCAGTTTAGTGAGTATGAGGGGTATGATGTGGTGCGACTCAAGCATTGTGCGCCGACAGCGCAACTCGGTGAACCGGAACTGGCAATTAAACCGCTATTAGTACTTATACCACCACATGCTACAGTTGAGAATATTGAAATTGTATCTTCGCAGAAAGTGCCTGTCAAAGGAACGTATAACATTCTACCGACACAGCATCCTGAACCCTTCATGATTCATGAACCATTTCCTTTTGTTGAACCAAATCAGCAGATCTACTCGATGACCAGTGAGTATCCAGGCATCGCAGCGCAGGTAACCAATGTTGGTACAAAAGGCGGTTACAGAATCGCGACGATTACGCTCCATCCGTTGCAGTATGTGCCAGATAAACAGAAGCTCTTCCTGTATACGAACATCAGGTTCAAAGTGCAGTTTGAAGAGCATCAGATTACACCAGAACCAGTATGGCGAGAAGACCACGCGTATCAGAAAGAAGCAGTAAAGAGATTAGTGGTGAACCCAGAACAGGTTGACGCATGGAGCCCACAGGTCAGGGACTGCTCCAGGATGCAGACACCAGATGCAAAAGGACCGACATTTGAAAATCCTGAATACGCGATCATGGTCGCCGATGGTTTTGAGTCATACTTCGAACCGCTCAGAAACTGGCGGAACAAGAAAGGTATTCCCACGGAGATCTTTTTACGGGACTGGATACTGAGCAACTACTCTGGCACAACCGATTACGAGAAGGTGAGAAACTTCATTATCGACTATCATCAGAATCACGGAACCATCTACTTCCTGTGTGTCGGTGATTGGGGCGATTTTCCAATGAACCGGATCTCGACAGCAGATGACCCGAATACACCGACCGATTTCTGGTATCAGGATTATGATGATGACCACTATTCTGAGGTGTACGTCGGTAGGGCATCGATCAGTAACGCGACCGAGGCACAAACATTTGTCAACAAAGTGCTCAAGTACGAACATGAGCCACCGACCACAGGTTTTTATGAGAAAATATTCTTAGCGGGCTATGAACTCTGGAGCGGGTATGGTAATCCTGAGTGTGACACTATTGCCAAGTATGACCCGCCGTCATGGTTGGATGCAAAGCGGTATTCGTATCTGCTGTATTTGCCGACATCTGAGATCAATGATACATTCAATGTTGGGTATGGCTATGCAGAGATTTCAGCACACGGTAGCTGGAATGGTTGGGGCAGTCCAGGCCATAACAATGCTGATGCTGATGGGTTGACCAATGCGCCGCCGCGCTCTGGTGTTTGCACTGCAATCTGCTGTGCCATCGCACGACTGGATTACACAGGTGGTGATTGCTATGTTGAGCACATGATGAATAATCCGAATGGTGGTTCAAGTGCATTCTGGGGCAACACACGTTCTGGTTACGGTAGAATCGAGAACACCGGGCGTTCAGAATGGCTTGATATCTGGTTCTATGATGAACTTAACAACAACGGTGTGTACATAATCGGTCAAACCTGTGCCGCATCCAAGGACCGGTCTGTACCGTATGTCGGTGATTCATATGTGTATCACTGCATGCACTGTCTGACTTTGTTTGGCGACCCGGCTATGCAGCTGTGGACCACATACCCTGATGTGTTGGTCGTAACGCACCCGGGCGATGTTCCAGTTGGTGGATCAGTCTTTGATGTAACCGTGACAAGTGACGGGAGCCCGGTGAGCGATGCCCTGGTGTGCGTGATGTGCGAGCAGGATGTGATGTACGATGTTGGCTACACGAATACTCAGGGTGAGGTGAGTTTTTCGATTTACCCGCTGATCGTTGGTGATACGATGTGGGTGACGGTCACCAAGGCGAATTACTATGCGTATGAAGCTGGGGTGCCGATCATTTCGAGCACCTATCCGTATGTGATGTATCTGAGAAATATCGTCGATGATGTTTCTGGCGGTAACAATGATGGCATGGTCAACCCGGGTGAGGCAATTGATTTTGGCATCTGGGCGAAAAATGTCGGCACGGGTACGGCACAAAGTATTTATGGCCTGCTCAGTGAATCTAATGCATATGTCACGCTGACGATTGATTCGAGCTGGTACGGCGATATTCCCGAGGATGATTCTGCCTTATCAGCTCCCTATTACCGTTTCACGGTTGCCGATACCTGTCCAAACAATTATACGATAAGTTTTCAGCTCGAGCTTCATGATGTTGATGATAGTATCTGGACATCATCTCTAAGTGTTACGGTCTATGCTCCGGTATTGACCTATCAGGATGTGGGTGTAGTAAATGACGATAACA
>DAOVBK010000176.1 GCA_030670605.1 Candidatus Stahliibacteriota bacterium | reverse complement strand
TAACATATCGGGCATACTCTCATACAATTATGGCAATTGATGCAGTTGGAAAAATACTCATCGAGATTGTCTATTCCTGCTGTGCGGGAATCCAATTCTGAAAACACTCTGTCCCGGTTCTCTTTTCTCCGTTGCTGCCATACCTTGAGTTTTTCTTGCCAATTCGATGTGTCTTCAGTCAGACTAAGGTTTGTTGCCTGCATGCACTCTTCGCCCTTCGAACTAAATGGTACGAGCATAAGCGTATCCTCTGGCATGTCGATATTCGCAATATGTATGTCAGTAATAGCATCATTATAACTGAAGTTTACACAGGTCGTGCAGCATGCGCGAAAATCCTTTCCTTTAAAGGTTCTTAAGGCCTTTTTGAAGGATGTGCTGTATTCTTCTGGTTCGGCAATATAGTTTTTTGTCGGAAAAGCCCCTGGACAATCAAAACTCAGAAATGTAATATTCTCAAGATGTACCTGCCGCAGCTTAGATAATTCAACCGAAGCACGAATTTCACAGGGGCGCATAACACACAGTATTCTCATGTTGAGTTCGCCTTTTCGCGTTAACTGTTTCAAAACCCGTGCTCCCTGAATGGGCATAACAGGAGGTGCAGGCTCGCACTGCTCAAACATTGCTTTGTCATTCATGAGCAGATAGGCAAATGATTCACCTGAAGGTATACGCACCGGTGCAAGCACTGCGTCAAAGCAGTTTTTTTCTAACAATGAATAGATCAATTTCTTTATTGTGCTGTTAACACCATTTGCCTCTAATGTAAGAAGGGTGCCTTTCATTTTACTTGAGTATTTGAAGCATCTCTTGTGATATCTGCCTGGTGGTAAAATGCCTGTGGCGGGCAGCGCCTGACGGACATACAGAAGCACAGTTACCGCAACCACGACAGAGAACTTCATTGACAACTGAAATATTCTTTTCCTCATCCAGCTTAACCGCACCATACGCACATACATCAACACAGGCACCACACCCCATGCACATTGCTTCAGAAACCTCGGATGTTTTCACCTCCAGTTCTAAGCGTTTACCAGGAACGAGCGACGAAAGTATCTTGCCCGCCACTGCTCCTGCCTGCGCCAGTGAATCATTGACATCACCTGGTCCATACATGCCAGCGGTTATAAATACTCCTTCGGTAACAGTAGAAATAGGCTCCAGTATATTGTGTTCTTCTTTTATAAAGCCGTATTCATCTATGGGAATATTGAACATCTGGGCAAATTCTTTCACTCTCGATGATGGAACCAGCCCGGTAGAAAGAATTATCATATCGACAGGGATTTTGCGTTCCTCGTCATCTGGTGATTTGCATCTGACGGTCAAATGTGCATTCTCGCGCAGTATGTCGATTTTTTCATAGCGGACAAATTCAATACCTTGAGCTTTGGTATCTTCGAAAAACGTGTCATAGTATGTGCCCGGAAGACATAAATTTCTATGAAATTGAATTACGTTTGTATCAGGCAGACGATTCACAATATCCCGAGCAATCTTCATCGAATTGACACAACACACTTTCGAACAGTAACCTAATTTTTTTCGCCCCACACAGTGTACTATGGCAACCGAACGAGGCGGATTGCCTGATTTGGTCATGATTTTATCAGATGACGATGCCTCAAATTCCGCTGCTGTATACACATCTTCGAGCGTTCCGTAGCCTAAACCATGTGTGCCATCCGGCGTAAATTGTCGCGCGTCAAAGGCGAGGACAACCGCACCTGCTTTGAGCTCATGTTTCTTGCTGTCCTGTGTGTGTATGTGGGCAACAAAATTGCCGAAAAACCCAAGGACTTCTTCTATCGTGCAATTCTCAAAAACTTCGATTTGCGTGTTGCGCCTCACTGAATCTATCTTTTCCTGCAAGAATTCCTTGGCAGATTGCATTGTTGGTAAAAGTACTCGGATGTCTTTTAGTCTCCCACCGAGCGTCGTTTCTTCCAGAAGGTACACTTTACGTTTGTGTTGGGCGGTTCGCAAAGCAGTTTCTAAACCAGCAATACTGCCGCCAATTATGATCACTCCAGGGTCACACTCAATTTCTTTTTTCTCAAGCACATCATGGTACTTTACACGACGTATGGCAGCGCGAATCGCGATCAATGCTTTATCAGTAGCCGCTTTTTTATCCGGGGTAACCCACGCACACTGCTCACGGATATTGACGAGCTGCATCATGTACGGGTTAAGACCTGTCGATGCCATCACTTCCATGAAGGTAGTCTCATGCTGCTTGGGTGAGCACGCAGCAATAACGATGCGTTCAAACTCATTCTTTTTGATACTTTCAGAAAGAAATTTCTTGCCAGCCTCAGAACACAGAAGCTTATGGCGTTCAATTCCCGCTACAGTTTTATCTCCGTCGATCGACTGCGCGATACTGTCTAAGTCAATCGCCTCTACAATGTTAGGCCCGCATTCGCACAGATATAAACCGATCTTCGCCACGTGCTTATTCCTCTGTCAATGAAAGGGTATGACCAGCCGCAATATGAGCCTGGATGGTCGTATCGTTCATAAATTTTGGGCCCTGGATGCAACCGATAGCAAATATCCCGGAACGAGTTGTTGCCACAGAATCGTACTCAGCTGTCTTGATAAAACCAAAATCATCCAACTGTACGCCCAGGAGGCGAGCAAGTTGGTCGGTTCCCGGATAAGGCTCCATGAATGGCGCCAGGACAGCCATATCAACGTCAACCGCTTTCTGTTCTGCTTTTTCGTCCTCGTATTCGATTCTCAATCCTGGACGTGCGCCATTTGCTGAAATAGAGAGTGTTTTTACTCTGATCATATCAACACCCTTGGCTTTGACCTCCTGGAAAAATTTCTGATTGCCTTTTCCTGGGATTGAGTGCTCCTTGTGGAACTGGTATACCTTAACGTTTTCCAACTGCTCAAACGCATAATATGCGAATTTTGTCAAATACATACAGCAGACTTGCGAGCAGTATTTTTTTTCACCACGACCAACGCAGTGAACCATACCAATCGATTTTGGTTTTTGACCGTCTCGCGTTTGTATCGTTCCAGAGGTCGGGCCATTTGATGCCCGGAGACGTTCAAATTCAAAGGCACTGTAGACGTTCGGTATTTTTTCGTATCCGTATTCAGGAAATCGCCTGAGATCGCCGAGCTTGTAACCAGTGGCAACAATAATCGCACCTGCATTAATTGTTATCTCTTCGTCTTTGTCCTCATAGTATATTGCATCAAACATACACGCTTCCTTACAACGTTGGCAATCTTCGTCTTTACTGCGTAGACAGTGTTCCATATCAATGGCTGGTGCGTTTGGCAAAGCCCCAGCACAGGCCACATAAATCGCCTTTCGTTGTGACAGCCCTTCTTCAAATTCGTTCACCGCTGTTACAGGACATGGTTCAAAACATGCCCCGCATCCAATGCAGTTCTCAAGGCTGACGTAGCGGGCACGTTTGAGAATTTTTATGGTAAAATCACCTGTCTCACCACTAACGTTGGTTACTTCACTCATTGTGAGAAGTTCAATGTTCTTATTTTCCAGGATATCTGATTGTTTTGGAGCGAGCATACATGTCGCACACTCCATATGCGGTGTTACCTCTTCAGATTTTATTGCCGCACCACCGAAATAGGATTCTTTTTCAACCAAGTAAACTTTCCGTCCCGCTTTAGCCAGAAGAAGACTCGCCTCAATACCTGCAAGTCCAGCACCAATCACGAGAATATCCCTATTTTTTGCCATAGTCACTCAATAAATGGTTTCCTTTTAACAGTATTAGGCCCGAGTTTTTTCACGTGTTCAGCGAATTCTTTTGTTACTTGTGAGAACCGTTGTCCTTCAGACGCAGATATCCATGATAATCTAAATCGTTGTGGATCAAGATCGAAGGTTTCCAGAATTTTATGTAATAGAGCAAATCGCCGTCGTGCATAGTAATTACCGGTCTGGTAGTGACAGTCGCCAGGATGGCAACCAGCAATCAAGACGCCGTCAGCACCCCGTAGATACGCGGTAAGGATAAAGACCGGGTCAACCCGGCTTGAACACATGACCCGTATCGTCTTCAGTGTTGCTGGCACCTCCAATTTGCTGTTTCCGGCTAGATCAGCAGCAGCATAAGAGCACCAATTACACAGAAACCCAATAATGGCGGGTTTGAAGTCGTTGGGCATTGTTTACCTAAAACTGAACCTGAGCGTTGTACTTGCCGCCTTCATCACGGC
>DAOVBK010000197.1 GCA_030670605.1 Candidatus Stahliibacteriota bacterium | reverse complement strand
AAACAATCCAACCATGGAACTATTCAACCAAACTCGGCTTTACCTCGGCTCGATGCGGGTGTCAAAATAGGTGAAAATGCGGCAGAGAACAGGGAGAAAAAGCGCGTTGCAGAAACCAATGCACCTTTCATGGGACCGGCTCGTACTACGGTTCGAGCGTGCGCTGATGCGCGATGACCTGAACACGAGGACGATTAGGCTCTTTCGCGACGTTGTCTACAGCTGCTATGAGAATCACGGAAGGAGACTGCCGTGGTGCAAGACAAAGAATCCGTACTGTATTCTCGTGTCCGAAATCATGCTGCAACAAACACAGGTTGACCGCGTGATCGATAAATACGTACAATTTCTTTCTGCGTTCCCTGATTTTCATGCTCTTGCACGGGCACCCCTGCGCAAAATCCTGCAGGTGTGGCACGGTCTCGGGTATAACAGGCGTGCGCGCCAGCTCAAAAATACTGCACAACTCATTGTGACACAATGGTACGGTAGGCTGCCACAGGACATCAATAAGCTCGTTACTCTGCCTGGCATTGGTACAGCAACTGCATCTGCTATTCTTGCCTATGCATTTAACCGACCTGTTGCTTTTGTCGAAACGAATATCCGTACGGTATTCTTGCACTTTTTCTTCAAAAACAGGAAGCATGTTACTGATGCTGAGATTCTTGTTCTTGTGAACAAGACCATGGACAGGGCGCATCCGAGCCAGTGGTTTCATGCGCTCATGGATTTTGGTGTTTTGCTCAAGAAGCAATACGGTAATCCGAACTGGCGGAGTGCCCACCACGCAAGACAGAGCCGGTTTGAAGGCTCAGATCGGCAGATCCGAGGCATTATTCTGCGAATGCTCGTACGTGAACAGCGTGCTTCCCTGGAAAGGCTTGTCAGAGTCGCCTCAGTTTCACGGAGTCGATTGGAACGCATCTTGTCTCAGCTGGAAAAGGAGCAGCTCATCAGTAAAAAAGGTCGATCATACACCATTGCGTAGCGTGTGCTCTATCCCTTTTTTGCTGCAATTATGCTCGATTCTGTTGACAGAGCTAAACTTTTGGTTATAATTACTATCTAATAGGGCGAATAGCTCAGTTGGCGAGAGCGTCTGCCTTACAAGCAGAAGGTCACCCGTTCAAGTCGGGTTTCGCCCATGCAATTGTGCGTCTTTTGGTCATTGAGCGTAATAAAATGACTATTGAAAGGAGATGAACAATGCCAAAAGGACACAGGGGTATTAGAGGAGGGTTACGATCCCATCTCGAAGATCCGTACCTGACGAGAAGGAGTTACAAGGAACCGACCTTATGCCCGCGTTGTGGCCTTGTTTATAGAAAGCGACGCTGGCAGCGAATCCCCGATTTTGATCCAAAACTGGCAAAGGAGCGACATAAGTGCCCAGCGTGCCGCAAAGAGGAAGATCACTATGTGATGGGGATCGTGTATATTACTGGCAATTTCTTTGAGCAGAGACGTGAAGAGATTGTGAACATGTTGAGAAACGAGGAAAAAAAAGAGATCGGCCCGAATCCTCTTGACCGGATTATGGGTATTGTTGAAGACAAAGATGGTGTCAGAATTGAGACGACATCAGAGAATCTCGCAGTGCATCTTGGTAGGATGCTCTACAATTCGTATGGAGGAGATGTTCAATATAAATTCTCCGACGAACAGAAGTTAGCCAGGGTTTTCTGGCATAGAGAAAAGAAGGAGGTAAAATGAAAATAAAGCCCTTGCACGATCATATCCTTGTTGAAAGAGTCGATGTTGAGATAAAGAAGAGCGGCATTATTATTCCGGATACGGCGAAAGAAAAGCCCCAGCAGGGCAAAGTGATTGCGGTTGGTGATGGACGTATCGATGACAAAGGGAACACAACTTCACTGGTTGTGAAAAAGGGAGACATGATTCTCTTCGGTAAGTATTCTGGGAATGAAATCAAACTGGGAGACCAGGAGTACTTGATAATTCGTGAAGATGATGTTTTAGGTATACTTCAAGAAGAGAAATAAGATAAGGAGAAGGAGATATGGCTTCAAAAGAAATTAAATTTGGCGAAGATGCCAGAAGGGCAATCTTAAAGGGTGTGCAAATACTTTCTGATGCGGTTAAGGTTACGTTAGGTCCGAAGGGAAGAAACGTTGTCTTGGAGAAGAAATTCGGTGCACCAACAATAACCAAAGACGGTGTTACCGTGGCAAAAGAGATCGATCTTGAAGACAAATTCGAGAACATGGGCGCGCAGATGGTCAAGGAGGTCGCATCCAAGACATCGGATGTGGCTGGTGATGGGACAACGACTGCGACGATCCTCGCTGAGGCAATCTATCGCGAGGGTTTGAAAACGGTGACTGCTGGTGCGAATGCCATGGAAGTGAAGAAGGGTGTTGATAAGGCAGTGGAGAAGGTGGTTGAAGGACTCAAGAAAGTTTCAACAGAAGTAAAGGACAGAACTGAGATCGCACAGGTGGCTGCGATTTCCGCAAACAATGACGAGACAATTGGAAACCTGATTGCCGATGCAATGGAGAAAGTCGGTAAGGATGGCGTGATCACTGTTGAAGAGGCAAAAGGTATGGAAACAACACTCGATGTTGTCGAAGGTATGCAATTTGACCGTGGCTATCTTTCACCATATTTTATCACAAATCCTGACCGCATGGAATGTGTGCTCGAAGACACCCATATCTTGCTGTATGAGAAGAAGATCAGCGCTATGAAAGACCTGCTGCCAC
Organism: Candidatus Stahliibacteriota bacterium; assembly: GCA_030670605.1. Lineage (GTDB taxonomy): Bacteria > Hydrothermota > Tepidihabitantia > SM23-42 > SM23-42 > DAOVBK01. The sequence goes on along the minus strand of DAOVBK010000197.1, from coordinate 1,153 downwards.
TTCTCGAGAAAATCGCACAGAAAGGCAAGCCGCTTTTGATTATTTGTGAAGAGGTGGAAGGTGAAGCACTCGCGACACTGGTCGTTAACAAGATCAGAGGTACGCTGCAGGCTTCAGCAGTAAAGGCACCAGGGTATGGTGATCGACGACGGGCAATGCTTGAGGATATCGCAGTTCTCACTGGCGGCAAACTCATTTCTGAAGATATCGGACTGAAACTCGAGAATGTTCAGCTCTCTGATCTCGGTCAGGCAAAGCGGGTCACGATTGATAAGGAGAATACGACGATAATCGAAGGTGCTGGAAAGAAAGCTGATATTCAAGCACGCATCGGCCGTATCAAGACAGAGATTGAGGAAACAACCTCAGATTACGACAAGGAGAAGCTCCAGGAGAGACTCGCAAAGCTCGCTGGTGGTGTCGCAGTCTTGAACGTTGGTGCGGCGACCGAAATTGAGATGAAAGAGAAGAAGGCACGTGTTGAGGATGCGCTGCATGCCACCCGCGCCGCTGTTGAGGAAGGTATTATTCCAGGCGGTGGTGTTGCTCTCATTCGCACGGTACCAGACCTTGACAAAATGAAGCTTGAAGGCGATCAGCAGATTGGTGTGAATATTGTGAAACGCGCTCTCGAAGAGCCAACACGACAGCTGGCTGAAAATGCTGGTCACGAAGGCTCTGTTGTTGTCGGCCAGGTCAAGGAAAAGGAAGCCAAGGTCGGCTTCAATGTCATGAACGAAAAGTACGAGGATATGTCTGTTGCTGGTATCATCGATCCGACAAAAGTGACGCGAACGGCCCTACAGAACGCCGCGAGCATTGCGTCGCTCCTTGTGACAACTGAAGCGGTTGTTGTCGAGAAGCCAGAAGAAGAGAAAACACCGCCAATGCCACCTGGTGGCGGCGGCTACGGCGGATATTAATTAGACTGGGAGATTGGGAGACGGGGCGACAAGGAGAGCATCTCCAAGTCACCCGGTCTCCTTGTCACTTTGTCTCAGGACAATGCCTCCCTACGAATACGAATGCATTAAGTGTAAATACAGATTCGAGGAATTCCAGCAAATACGTGAAGAACCCCTTAAGAAATGTCCTAAATGCAGAGGACAACTCAGACGTCTCATTAGTGGTGGTGCTGGTCTCATTTTCAAAG
>DAOVBK010000063.1 GCA_030670605.1 Candidatus Stahliibacteriota bacterium | reverse complement strand
GGAGGACATCATGAAGAAAGGAATGACATTAGTTGAAATGCTCGTTGCGCTCACCATCCTCGTTTTCGTCCTCGGCGCTATCTACACGATACTCAATATGCAAACCGTACGCGCAGCCCAGGTCGAAAAGACATCTGTGCTCCAAACCGATGCGCAGGTTGCGCTCTCATTGCTTAAGTGGGATCTCGCAATGGCGGGTCTCGCATTTCCGAAATCTGACAACGCCGTGCAGTCAAGCAATGGTGGCCAGAACGCGTGTGACGCCATTACGGTACGCGGTGTCATGCTCGGTTTTGAATCAGGCCGGATGCAGTGGTCGTGGCTTCTCGATGCGGTATCTAATACTCAAACCATTCTCGTACGTGCGTGGGAGGATACACTTTTCAACTTCCGTGCCGGTGATACGGTTGTGGTGATTGATCGGGATCGCAATATTATGTACCCGCCTGGCTATGCTGTTGTTCAAGGGACTGCGGCGGATACATTCATTGATCCACATGGCACGCCATTTCCAGGGCAGGCGCTCACTTTAGACAAGCACGTAAGTGCGATTGCCGGATTGGTTGTCATTGGTGTTGATAAACTCGCCTATGACCCAGGCATCTCACTGAACCTCGCAGGTACTCAGCTGATGCGGGGTAATGAAATAATGCTCGATAATGTCGAAGACATTCAATTTGCCTATGGCATTGATAATGATAATGATAACATCATTGAAACATGGACAGATGATTGTCCAGCGTTTGCCACAGCGAACCGCAAATGGGCAATACGGTACACCATGGTTCTCACATCTGACATGATTCGTGGCTACACCTATCCTGAGGATACGGTTGGTGTTGAAGACCACAGTTACACACTGACTGATGAACAGAAGCGCAGAAAACGAACAATACTATCGGGTATTATCTCTCCCCCAAATCTACAACCATAGGAGGATACAATGAGGTTTAGAGAATTAGTTTCAAATCAAAACAAGGGTATTGCACTGCTCATTGCCCTCGGCACCATGATCATCATACTCATCGTCGGTGCGCTGTCCATCTATGTGATTACCCGGGGGCTCAATGTTACTGAAGGACAAACCCGGTATGAAACAGCATACAATGCGGCAGTCGCTTCGCTCGAGATCGGCATGAAACGTGCCGAATATATTGCCAAGAACCCGGGTATTCCCGATACATCGGATGTTATGCAAGTTGGTGCCTATACGTGCAGTGTAACAGTCGAGAGAACATCCGCAGTTGCCATGGTGCTCTCGGGCACAGCAATGAAGTTTGCCCGGGCAATTGCCGGTCCCGGTTCAACCCCCTCAACTGGGAGTTACCGAACGTATTACATAGTGGCAAAATCAGTTGGCAAAACCAATGAGCAGGTCATGCTCGAGGTTTTGCAGCGTTATACGATTTTCAATCCATAGAGGAGGATGTTATGAATAGATCATTCAAAAGCACAATTATTGTGTTCATTCTGGCAATGTGTATATCGCCCGCTCTTGCCAAGAAACCAAAACCCAAACCACAACCAAATCCCTTCTGTTGTGCACCGCCATATATCATGGGAATGGTAAAACCGAATATTCTTATTATGGTGCAGATGAACGAAAGCATGTATCGACGTGCGAGCGCATCAATCAACAATGGCCAGTACGACAGCACAATCACCTATTATGGCTATTTCAATCCCGCGGCGAGGTATATGCCGGTTCTCGCAGGTGGTTGGGAGCTTTCAATGGGACTTCATCTCTCAGGCAATCTTTTAAACTGGGCAATGATGAGCCGTATTGATGTTGCACGCCGGGCACTGTTCGCCGGTGCGGGACAACCAAGCTCACAGATTGTCAAAAACAAGCTCCTATCAGTGGGCGGTCCAGATGGCCTTATGAATTCTGCCTGGCCCTGTACAGTCGTCTACCATAGAACCATGCCTCCGTGTAGCATTGAATTCTCAAAACCAGATTTAGGCAACATAAGGATCAAATTCATTAGTGGCAATATCGTCGGAATAGGTGACATCACCGTTCCATCGATTCTTAGAAATGCTGACCTGGAGCGCTATAATACTAATCACCGTGGTATTGTGCACATGTTTGCTGATAACAATGATGACAATAAATGGGATGATGATGCGCCACGTGTTGGGCTCATGTTCTATAGCGATGATTACAGTGCTCAAATTAAAAAAGAAGTGATAGACAGTGAACAAGCGCCGTCAATCGAAGATTTTGTCAATCAGATAAATAACAACCAGCCCTCGGGTATGTGGGCAAATCCGGGCGAGGCATTGCTTGAAGCCATCCACTATACAAAATATACCGAGCCTCATTTTGATAATCAGAACTACACGTTTCACGGTATTGGCACAAAATATGACCCCTGGTACACCTACAACAACCCTGAACCAGTGTGGTGCCGGAGAACCTTCCTTATCCTTATTGGTGATGGTGAAGCCCATGCTGATGACCCAGCAGTCGGCAGTTGTGGGCATCTGCCTCAGGGTCCACTCGGAAACCCCTACTGGGACTATGATGCTGATGGTAACCCGAATGATAATCCTGGCGCCATAGACCCTGCAGGATTGCACAATCCTGCCGATGACTACGCATTGTACGGTCATGTCACTGATTTACGCGATGACCTGGAAGATATGAACAATGTCACTGTCTACGCACTTCAGTGTTTTGGCAGTCAGGACGCACTGTATAAAGATATCGCAAAAAATGGCGGATTCAAGGATCAGAATGGTGACAACCTGCCTGGTCCAAACACCACAGAATGGGATGAAGATGGTGACGGTATTCCTGATAACTACTACTTGGCAAATAGTGGGGACGACCTCGAACATGCCATGAGCCAAATATTCATGGAGATTATGACCAACGTCAATTCAGCATCCGGTGTTGCCGTCGTGACCACGGGTATGAAGGGTGGCGGTGCGACCGTCCAATCACAATTCTATCCCAGCAAGAAATTTCCGACCGGTGAGCTCATTACCTGGATTGGTAACACGCACAGTCTCTGGCTTGATCCGTTTGGCTGGATACGCGAAGACACGGATGCAGATGCCATGCTCCATTTGCAGAATGACTATGTTGTGAACATGGCGTGGGATCCCAGTGTCAAGAACGTGCTCGTAACGCGCTTGCATGATGTGGCTGGTACTGGTGACCCGAGTCAATTCGATACCATTGGCATTGTACCGGTTGAACAACTGCGACCGATCTGGCAAGCAGGCGAGTGGTTGTGGAATGCTGCAGCAGGTGATCGCACTATACGTACGTTCGTTGATTCTGACGATGATGGACTCATCGAGGCCGGCGAACTCATCACCTTTGAGAAAGCCAATTCTGGCATACTCCAACCATACATAGATCTGCCAACACTCGGCGAGACCGATTCAGTGATCGACTACGTTCGCGGTATTGACTTTCCAAACATGAGAACACGAACCGCTGATGGCAAAGTTTGGAAGCTTGGTGACATCATGAATTCAGGTGCGGTTGCCGTGCAACCAGCCATTGAACGGTATGACTTCATCTATGGCGATAATTCCTATGTTGATTACTACGACTTGCACAAAAACCGAAGACAGACAGTCTATGTTGGCGCGAATGATGGTATGCTTCACTGCTTTAATGGCGGTATCCGCGTTGACCTGCACAATGCCATAACACCATTTAGAATGGATCCAGCCGGCTATGCGCTTGGCGAAGAACTCTGGGCATACATACCGCAGAATCTCTTGGCACATCTCAAATGGCTCAAGGATTCCTCATACTGCCATGTCTACTACGTTGACATGAAACCCTATGCGACTGATGCGCAAATCTTTGCTGATGATGCAACGCATCCAAATGGTTGGGGCACCATACTCATCGGCGGTATGCGGCTCGGTGGTCTTGACATCAAGATAAAAAACAAAACCGACACACTCACCTCAGCATACTTTGCCATTGACGTCACTGATCCAATCAACCCGGTACCGATGTGGGAATTCACTGAGCCCGATCTCAATCTGACAGTCTGTTATCCCACGGTTATCAAGGTGAAAGATTCCTGGTACCTTATTCTTGGTTCCGGACCTGAAAACTGTGCAGGTGAAGCTGCAGTGGGCGTTAAAGCAACCATCTATGTACTTGATCTCGCAACCGGAACTGTGCTCAAGAAATGGCAATTCCCGGATGACCAGTCATTTGTGACCAATATCTTTGGTGTTGACTGGGGTATGGACTACTCAGTTGACCGCATCTATTTTGGTGACTGCTACTATGACAATACTCTCCATGGTAAGTGGGGTGGTAAGATCTACCGTATAGAGACGAATGACGAAACCAACCCCACACTCTGGGATACGAGCTTTGTCTTTAATATGGAACGACCAATCACTGCCGAAGGAAGTATTGCGACTGATGACTACAACCACTTGTGGGTATACTTTGGCACTGGCAGGTTTTTCTCAGAAATCGACGAGGTTAATACGACAACCCAACGCTATATCGGCATCCGCGACGACACAACACGTGCAACAACGGTCGCAGGGCTGTACAATGTAACCGACGTCAAAATCGACACCAATGACCAGGTCATATTCCCAGGTGGCAGCACTGGTTCATTTCCTGATTTGATTGATACGGTGAATGCCCATGGTGGCTGGTGGCGCGAACATATGGGTCTAGGAGAACGAAACCTGACAACAGCGCTGGTCTTTGGCGGTGCGGTATTGTATACGACCTATCTGCCGACCGGTGACATCTGTTCCTACGGCGGTATTGGAAAATTATATGCGCTCTACTACCGAACCGGTACTGCACACATCAACCCTTCTTTCTTGAAAACGAAGGATACATTATACCATCCCTACTGTGTCGATGTTGGTCAGGGTATGCCATCTGAACCCAGTCTGTATGTGAGTGGTGACCAGATCAAGGTCTTTATTCAGGCAGCCGGTGGTATTAGTTCACCAGAAACCGGCCTGCCTGGTTTACCAAAAACCGGCGTCATTCTCTGGAAAGGACGATAAATTTACTTAACAGATCAGGGTTGTGTCAGGTCTTCGCTCGGCGAAGACCTGACCCCCTGAGCACCCCTTATTCATTCCTCACCATATGGCAAGAGAAACCACCCTGCTTGACGTGACGTCAAAAATGCATATAGTTTTTCTACGGAGGCACATCATGAAAAAACGGGCAAGATGCATTAGTATACTTCTCTTCGCAGCGTTCATACTACACTGTGGAGGTGAGAAAAAAGAAAAAACAACGCCAGACAACACACTGCCGATTGTAACAGAGATCACGCTTCTTCCCATGAAACCAACTGTGCAAACAGAAATAACCGCGCGCATCCTGAGCACCGATGAAGATGGTGACCATGTGAGCTACAAAATAAAGTGGTTTGTGAATGGAAGACAAATCGGTGAAGGAATGTCTTTTGCCTACGATGAGGTGCAAAAGAGTGACCGGATCTTTGCCAAAGTGACACCGTACGACGGCAAAGACTGGGGAGATGAGGTGACGTCTGATGAGATCGTAATTGGTGGTATGCCTCCGAGAATACTGTCCCTGCAGATTGCACCAGAATCGCTCTATGTAACCACACCGCAAGTTGTCATAACCGCGCTCGCCGAAGATCTGGATAATGATGAAGTTAGGATCGTCGTGCACTGGATGATAAAAGACAACGTACTCCCGGACACGTCCAACACATTGAATCTCACGCGTCACGGACTCAAGAAACACGATATCATTACTGGTTCGGCGACTCTAGATGATGGTGAATTCCGGTCTGAGCCATTTCCCTTTGAACTCGAGATTTCAAATGCGCCCCCGGTCTTCAAAACAATCACTGATTCAGTGAAGACAAAACCAGACAGTATCTACTATCCGCTCCCCATTTTTGACCCTGATAATGATAAACTGACCTATGAAATCCTCGATGCACCAGATGGCATCATGGTAAATGAAAATGGCATTGTGTACGGGAGCGTTGGTGAAGCAGAAACATTCGAAATAGTCGTTCGCGCTCTAGATCCTGAGGGCGCATATCTCGACGCCAAATTCACCCTCACCGCCCGCTAGCCACTCACCAACTACCTGCCAGCCACCCGCAACCAACTTTTTTCTTAACGTTACAAATTCTGCCGTGCAGTTTTTGTAACGTTATTGACATATGCATTGATTATTGTATAATGGTGTGGAAGGGGAAGATGGACATTCTAAGGCTAATTCAGGAAGGAAAAGTAAAAAGGTATTTCCGCTCACGCGAGAAGATCTCGTATCCTGGCGCAATCAATCATATTACGCAACGAGCACCTGGACGTGAAAAACTGTTTGTTGAAGAAAGCGACTATATGTACATGCTCCATTTGTTGAAAAATACTGCACAGAAATTCAAACTCAGATTCTTTTCTTTTGTGCTCATGTCGAATCATGTACATCTCTTGTTCCAATTGCAAGAAGACAATCTCTCTCAAGCAATGCAGCATCTCTTTCACACATATGCATATTACTTTAACAGGAAATATGAAAGAAAGGGCCATGCGGTCAGTGGACGCTTTCGTCAGGCATTATGTTTCGACGAAACGTATTTATTGGCCTCTTCTATATATATCCACATTAATCCAGTTGTCGCAGGCATAGTGAAGAATAGTGAGGATCATCGCTGGTCATCAGTAGTACCATTTATTGTACCCTTTACTAAGAAGACATTTGTCGATTATAAGTTCATTCTCGACCTCTTGGACGATGACATTAAATCAGCGCGGTTATCCTACAGAAAGCTCCTGAAACAATCAATTACCATTAAGATTGGTAACATCTGGGATAATCAGAAAGCGATAAATCAATACAGAGACAAGTTTCTAACACCGCTACACGACATCGTTAGTCATAACAACCTGCTACAGAGATTGATCACCAGTGGATCAAAACCCGATGATTTTGATCACTATATACGCAAGAGAGCCCCTGCAATAAAAGCTGCTAAGGCTTATACCATTGCGCAACTGAAGGCAAAAGGCTATACAATCGCAGAAATCGCCGATAAACTAAGGGTATCTAGGCAAACCGTTTATCGTATGATGAAACACCATCTTTCCTAAGCTTAACGTTACAAAAACTGCACGGCAGAATTTGTAACGTTAAGGGAAAATAGAAATGGCGGTCATTTCTGACCGCCACATTTGTTTACGATTGTCTGCATTTACGTACGATTGTTCACACTTTTGTGTCTTCTATGTCAATGCTGTTTATTGTCTAACTACAGCGTTATGTACGAGTCTCTTATTTACTTTTTTGGATGATCCGGGTCTGGAACCGGTGCGCCGACCGGACATACCGCTACGCACTGCGGCTCGTCGAAATGTCCCTCGCACTCAATGCACTTATTAAAATCAATAATGTAAATAGGATCATCTTCCTTGATTGCCTGCACCGGGCATTCGGGTTCACATAATCCGCACGCAGTGCATTCATCAGTAATCTTGTATGCCATTGTACCTCCTTCTTAAACCGTGTATTATAGCCACCTTGGTATCAATGTCAATATTGTCGTTGTCATCTAAGAATTAAACATGCGCACTTTTTGATAGATTTAAGGTTTAAACATGCGCACTCAAAATAGCTATAATCTGAGCTTAGGGAAAGGAGTTTGGATTATGGCACAACAGCTGCATAAGCGATTTAGCGATGCTCAGGTGAAAGAGCTTATTGAGCGTTACCTGAGAGAAGAGATTGAGCGA
>DAOVBK010000182.1 GCA_030670605.1 Candidatus Stahliibacteriota bacterium | reverse complement strand
CGATTATGCCTCCCTCTTCAATAATGACTTCGTCACCGCGCTTGATCCTGAGGCCATAGGCAGGAATGCAGAAGAGAAGAACCAATCCAATGTATAGGGTACTCTTTACACATTTCATCACTACCTCCTTTTGTAAATTATAACACACATATTTAGAAAATCAAGACACGTGGTGAATAGTGAATAGCTCATTGTGAATAGGAAGACCACCTGTTGGTTTCTGTAGTTAGAGTTTAATGTTTGTGGTTTGAAGTTGCCCATTTACCATTCACAATTCACCACTCTGTCATTACGAGCAGAAACGATGTAATCTCCCATCACAGCATATTGATATATGTGCATATGTGCATATGAACAATTGTGCATACGTCAATATGTTTCGATTTTCATTGCTCAATGACACATGTTGGTATTTTCTAGTGTACTTCATTTGACATTTGTAATTTGTTATTTGTCATTGCCCCCAGATATCCTGATAGTCCGATGCTCTGATGCCCTTTTGCCTTGTATATTCTACCTTTTGCCTTTGCGATTTTTGCCCAAATCTTTGATTTGGCTGCAAAAACCAGCATCCCGTAGCGCACTGGCGCTACCGGGATTGCCTTTTTACTTGTTTTTCTCTTCTTCGAATTTCAGATGCAGCTCTTTAAGCTGCTCAGGTGTTACCGTATCAGGTATGCCTTCTAGCAGTCCTTGCGCGGTCGTCGTCTTCGGGAATGCAATGACACCCCGTAATGACATTAAACCAGCGAGTATCATAATAATACGGTCAATACCCGGTGCAATGCCACCGTGCGGCGGAGCACCATACTCTAGCGCATCGAGCAGCATCGTATATTTGTTCTTGTCTATTCCCACAATAGAAAAAAGCTGCTCTTGCAACGAACGTTCATGATTTCTGATACTACCTGAGGCTAGTTCATTACCATTACATACGAGGTCATATAGCCTACCTCTCACACGCAGTGGCTCAGTCTTAAGGTATTTAATATCTTCTGCTTTTGGTTGCGTAAAAACGTGATGACTTGCGGTCAACCTTCCTGTTTTCTCATCGGTCTCAAAAACCGGAAAATCATACACCCACAAGAATCTGTATCCTTGTCCATGCAGTTTGAGTTCGTGAGCGATTTCATTTCTTAAATTGCCGAGAAACGCAAACACAGATGCATCGCCAGCACTGATAATAAGCAAATCACCCTTTTCCATACCAGCCGCTGCGGCAATCGTCTCATCCATGATTTTACCGATACTACCGGAGAATGTATCTTCGCGCTTTGCCCAGAAAATACTACCGAGTCCTGCGTCTTTTGCTTTTTCACTCATGCTATCGATTTTCTTGCGCGTAAGCGACGAACCGCCTTTTATCATAAGACCCCGAACCTGTTCTTTCTTGAACGGTGCGAAATCTTTGTCTTTGAACAGTTCCCGAAAATCTGTGATTTCCATGCCGAAACGGAGATCCGGCTTGTCAGTCCCGTATTTTTCTTTTGCATCTTTGTGTGTGATACGTGGAAATGGCGTCTTCAATTCTTTGTTCAGCGTTTTTTTCAAAATGTGCGCAAACATGCCTTCAGCCAGAGCAAATACATCATCCTCATCCACAAAACTCATCTCAATATCAATCTGTGTGTGCTCAGGTTGTCTGTCGTGACGCGGGTCTTCATCACGCATACAGCGCGCAATCTGGTAGTAGCGCTCAAATCCAGCAACCATGAGGAGTTGTTTGTACATCTGCGGACTCTGCGCAAGCGCATAGAACTTCTGAGGGTACAAGCGTGATGGTACAAGATAGTCACGTGCTCCCTCAGGCATGCTCCTCGTCAGAATCGGTGTTTCGATCTCAATAAAGTCATTCTTATTCAGATATTCGCGCATCGCGGCGATTACCTGATGTCTGAACATAATCGTTTTCTGCATTGGTGCACGTCGTAGGTCCAGGTAACGGTAGCGCAGCCGCAATTCTTCACTTGCTTTAACATCGTCTTCAACCACAAACGGCGGTACTCTGGATTTGTTGAGCACAGTGAGTTTCCCCACATCGAGCTCCACCTCACCGGTTTCCATTTTCGGATTCTTCTGACCGTGCGGTCTCTCGTGCACTGCACCAGCAGCTTGTATGCAATCCTGCAATCCAAGATTTTGTGCTTCCGTTATCTTTTGTGGGTCAACAACGAGCTGTAATATTCCGGAACGGTCGCGCAGGCCAATGAATATCAGCCCACCTAAATTCCTGATGCGGTCAATCCACCCGAATGCCTCAATCTGTTTACCTATGTGTTCTTTGGTAATCGTGTTCAGAAATACTTTCTTGATACGCTACCCCTTTTTTTCTCCCTCAATAACAATCTCTGAAAAATCAGCGAATTGCAAGAAAATTCGGTTTATGTGGTCGACAAGAGCAAGACGATTGTTTCTGAGCTTCATATCGTCGCACATGACCATAACATCATCAAAGAATTTGTCAATGTGGGGTCTCAATGACAGGAGCAGTTTCAGAACCTCGTGGTAGCTTTCGTTCTCCAACATAACTTCAAGGTTTGAGGTGATTTCAGATCCTTTCTGCCAGAGTTTCTTCTCGGCAGGCTCCTTTATGAGATCTCCATTTATGCTCTTAACCTTATCGATACCCTTCAGGATATTTCGCACGCGCTTTTGACCAATAACGAGTTTAACAAATTCTGGTTTGCCTCTGAATCTCTTAAGTGCCGCGCAACGTTTATGCGCATCAGATACATGACCGTTCCATATTGCGAGTACCGCATTGATCTCATCGTAGCGATACCCTTTGTCCTGGAGATATCTATTCACTCGTTCACCAAAGAATTCATGAAGCACCTTCGTATCAAAATTCTTTTTGTACTGTTTGAGAAGCCCGCTGAGTGCGCTATGGAGTGAGACGTCGAATCCATGCACATCGAGTAGTTGCACTGCACCATACCCTTGTCTTCGCACGCCGAGCGGATCCTGCGAACCACTCGGTCGGTTACCACTCAGGAATGCGCCAACAACGTTATCAAGCTTATCGGCAATCGAAAGAACTGCACCCTCAATAGTTGAAGGCAGTTCATCGCCAACAAAATTCGGCAGGTAATGCTCGCTAATAGCAGTTGCCACCTGTGCATTCTCACCGTGGACCTTCGCATAGTGACCGCCCATTATGCCCTGCAGCGACGTGAAATCTTTTTCCCTGACCATTTGAGAAAGCAAGTCTGCCTTACATAACTGTGCGGCGCGTTTCACCTTTTTCATGTCAACCGTGGGTACACCACCAAATACTTCAACGAATCTGCTCAAACGCACTGCTTTATCATACAACGTACCGAGGTCTTTGAACCAGGTCATTCCTTTGGTCTGTTCGAGCATAGCCTCAAGCCCGGTCTGCATGTCATGTGCATAATAGAAGTGTGCATCATACAGCTTTGACGCGATCACGCGTTCAAAACCTGCCTTGACATTCTGCAAGGCTTTTTTCTTCGCGCTGAATACACAGATGAATTTGTTCGTCGGCTTAACCCAGATCAAATCACCTTGGTTCTTTAAGGTGGTAAGCAGGATCTCTTTTGGCAACTCCAGATACTTCTTGTCAAACTCACCAGCAACAGCTTCTGGATATTCTGTCATGCAGTTAATCTCTTCGACAATAGCTTCAGTGTACATGGGTGTTCCTTGTATTTTTGCTGCCGCTTCTTTTATTTTCTTCTTTATGAGTTTTCTTCGTTCCTCGGGGTCAACGACAACCCCACCGTGCCGTAAGAAATTACGGTACTCCCTCGGTTTTTCCAAGCGAATGGGCTTGAAGGAAAAGTGCTGGTTTGGCCCAGAGTAGCGGTCAGCCTTGACACCGGCAAACTCGAACCGCAAGGGCCGCCGGTCCAAAAGCGCCACAATCCAGCGTACTGGCCTCGGGAATCTCGTACCGGTCTCATTCCAGACCATGGTCTTGGGGAATTCCAAACCTTTTACGATCACGGGTACGGCTTCGTAGAGTATATCTTCAGTTAAGACGCCTGCGATCTCTTTTTCACCGCAAACGTACTCACCTTTC
>DAOVBK010000283.1 GCA_030670605.1 Candidatus Stahliibacteriota bacterium | reverse complement strand
CATCAATAGTATACAGTTCTGAGTAGCCTGCAATATACGCATGTTTATTGAAAAGTGCTATGCTGTAGACCGGTCCATATATGCGTAAGAAACCGCTCAGCCGGGGGTCTGTGCTGTTGAAATCAACGATTTCAAGACCGAGGTTCTGGCTCACAATGTATGCATAGCCATCAGAGAAAGCGAAATCTGGTTTTTGATAGACAGACCGATATAAGCTCACCGTATCAATGCGATAGACGTCTGCAAAATCATAGCACACGATGTCAGTTTCACCTAGATCTAGGATATACCCTTTCTGATTCTCGACCGCAATCTTCCACCCTACGAAATTATAGGACGTAACATGTTCTAGATAAATACCGTTGATGTCTTCATACGGTGCATCGATATCAAAATCAATGCAGGAAATGAAAATGAATGCTATGAATATGAGTTTTCTGTACATCCCGTTAATTATAGCGAACCAGACATCACTGGTCAAGTAGCGGTCAAAAGACAACCCGGTGCCGTATGCTGTAAGTACGGCCTATTTTGCGTATCAGATGCTTCACGTGATGTGCATATTTCTTTTGATTACTGTAATAATGGTCCAGTAATTCAAGTCTTTCCGGGAACTGTTTCTTGACAATACGTCTAACATTGCGCCACACATTGGGATAGGGGTTGAGTGTGTCGAACAGTATGTAATCTGCCCCAGCCTTTTCTGTACGGGTAAATAGACTGGTGATGTCCTTTTCAGAATCAGTCACTGAAGGGAGTATAGGCGCTACAAAAACCCATGTTTTGATGTTCATGTGTGACAGTCTCTCAAGAGCACGGAATCGCTTAGCCACTGGTGGAGAACCAGGTTCGAAAATATCTTTGATTCTCTTATCCAGAGAAGTGATTGTGAATCCGACTTCGCACTCTTGGAGTTGCAGCAGAATATCGAGGTCGCGCAGCACGAGGTCTGATTTGGTGAGAATTGAGACTTCATGTTTATATGGTACGAGTTTTTCGAGACATTGCCGTGTTAGTATGTATTTTTCTTCAATAGGCTGGTACGGATCGCATACCGTGCCAAATGAAATAGTGCTCTTAGGCTTGAGCCTTCGCAGCTGCCGTTCGAGCACTTCAGGTGCATTCGTTTTTGCATCGACAAAATCGCCCCACGGTTCAGTATGCCGGGTAAACCTTTTCATGAACACTGCATAGCAGTATTGACATTTGTGGCCACACCCGACATAGGGGTTGATGCAATAATCAATGCCAGGAATACCCGATCGGTTGAGGATGGAACGGCACGAAATTTCGCGTACAACCATGAACCGTTTTACTTTTTTCTGAACCTCCCGATTTTCATTGTCTTTGCGATATTTGCGTTGCTATCGATGACCGGTTCAATGATTGGTTTACTCGCAGACAGAAGTGTGCTGACACCTGGTCCATGACCTGCCAAGAGGCAGTCGCCGTGTATGACGATACCGATTGTGACAGCGCCTTGTCTGAAACTCCGTCCATACAGATTATCATGATTCATAAGTGCTACGAAATCACCGAACTTGAGTTTGTCAATGTTATATTTCTTGATGAATTTCTTATCTGTGGTCATGATATCGTAATCACCACTACCCATTTGCATCGCTCCCGTGCCAGAACCCATGAGCTCGGCAGGGATTTTTGTGGTCACTGGCACCTGGATTTTCTTGCCTTTCTTCTTGATTCGCATTTTCTGGAGGAGATGAGGATCGAGGTTGTACACTGCGATATCTGGATAGTCGAGCAGTTTGAGACCTTGTCCAAAACCACGTATCATGATCTTATCATCGAGAGCAAGTTTCTGCAAAACCCCATCAGAGAAGTCGATCATGACGTGCTCTGCGCCTCCATGATGTCCTGTGACAACACCTTTCTTGCCTTTCGCATCGCCGGCTTTGATGATTGCTTCATTACCAATACACGCGTAGAAAACAAATCCACGGTTCGGTGCGTCAAAGCGATTCTTTTCATCGAGTATGGCTGAAACACACGGTTCGATATGGTCTGCTTGCCAACCGAAGGCCGCGTCGCCGACTTTTATATTGTATACAATTCCACCGACACTCGGCAGAAGAAAGGGCTTTCCTTTCGAGTCAACTTCATGTGACCGCGGTGCCCAGGGATTGGCTACCTTACCCTGTACCGACATCATCACAAGATTCTTCATATTCGTTCGCAACATCAGGTCCTCCTTTAGGCACTATTATACAGAGCTTTTTTCGTTCTGTCAACATGAGAGGGTTGAGCCAGGGGGTCAGACCCGCGCATCGAAGTCATCAAGAGCATCTTCTCAGATATAGGAGAATCGGAGCACATCTCAGGTCAGACCCCTTTTTTTTCGCTCTGTCAACACAGATTTAGTCCTATGGTCGGATAGTCGTATGGTCCGATTCATGATTGGTCAGACTAATAGAATCGTCCATGCACCTGGCAACGATGTGTTGACCGCAAGCAAAGAGGATTGACATCTGCAAGGCGCTGGCTATAATCCACGGAACCTTCAAATACTTGTGATTTGGGGTTTGGGTTTTGGGATTTTCCGCGTGTAGCGGGAAAGGGCCCGTAGCTCAGTTGGTTAGAGCAGCTGACTCATAATCAGCGGGTCGCAGGTTCGAGTCCTGCCGGGCCCACACTGTTTTG
>DAOVBK010000285.1 GCA_030670605.1 Candidatus Stahliibacteriota bacterium | reverse complement strand
AAGGGGAGGATATCTGTGCATGGCACTTCAGCGCGAGGAGAATAAAATAAAGGAGGAAAAATGAAGAGAAAGTTTCTCTCCCTCTTGGTTGTTGCAGGTCTGTTCATCTTTCTTACATGCGGAAATGAGCCACCCGAAGGTTTCTATGAAGGTTCCTCTGAAGACAGTGTAGCAATTTTCGGTTTGCTTGATGATAACCCTGCACTCACTCTAACAGAAGACATGTTCGTTTCTGACTGGGTACCGGTCGCATTCGGAGCAGTTGAATTTTTTGATGAGGATGAATACTACCGGAATGAGGATTCCATCATCAAGCAACTTGTTGACATGGTAAAATTCTCTGATGCAACCATGACACGGTACACAGACCTGTGGTTTGCTCGTGATACAACATGTACTGTTACACTGTATGACACGTTCGCAGTCCAGTGTTCCCTTCGTTATATTGAGAGACATATCGGCTACTATTTCTGGGACGGTGATACGGGAATTGAGCTCGATACGATAATTGTCCACACCGATACTGCTTTCGATGTGCTCGATTTAGATGCTGTAGGCAAGCGTGTCATTTTCTTTGATGTTGTAAGAGACCCTGTCTGGGATGAAGAGGAAGCTGAGACCGTTTATGCGGTACGGGAACCACGAGAGTGGCTTCTCGAACGCATATCGTACGGTGACTATGACTTCCCGCAACCAGGATCAGATGTTCCGTTAATCGCGCAGGTCGACATCGATGATGGCGAGAACACCTACACAATTGTCGAATCGAGCTATGATGATACAGCTAGTGGTCATATCATGAATCGGTTCCGTTCAATTGATTCGTTGATGGGATTTAGTAATGGTGATTCACTCGGCATCGAAATAAGTGTCTACAATGTGGTGCCTGGCTCGCTCGATGTATTTTTTGCATCGGTTGGCGGCGGAGGCAGAACAGAAATAACAGGCCTTCACAGCGGAACCGGTACGGTCGTTGCAAGCGGCACTGGTATTACTAATCTTTTCTTCGAGGTCGTAGCGGATGAAGTCTTTTACTATGTGCTTCCAGCAAAGGAATATTCAGCAAACGTGTGGCTTATACCGGTAAATATTGGAGGTGCACGATGAAGAAACTATTTTGCCTGATGTGCATTGGGCTTTTCCTGTTTGCCGCACAATTCGGCAGAGTCCGTGGAAGAGTTATTGATGCTGAGACAGGTGAGCCCTTAGTCGGTGCTGACGTCATTGTTGAAGGAACCGAGCTTGGCGCGGCGACCGATGTAAATGGTGAGTATACCGTGCTCTTTGTGCCGGTAGGGACACACAGAGTCATAACGCACTATGTCGGCTATGATCCATATACCTATACGAATGTTGTGGTTAATGCGGACCAGACAACGCCCTTGAATTTCCGGTTGCGAGAGATCATCATCGAAATGAAAGGGGTAACGACAGTTGCGGAGCGGCCGATGGTTGTGATGTCGAGTGTTTCGACCGACCGTGCGGTGACGTCGCAGGAGATTGATCGGTTGCCGGTGACGACGATCAATCAGGTGATTACGTTGCAGGCGGGTGTGGTTGAGAGTGATTTAGGTACGCATTTGCGTGGTGGTCGGACTGATGAGATAACCTATTTTATCAATGGTATTGTGTCCAAGGTGCCGAATGAGGGTTGGCAGGCGATGGTTGTTAATCCGGCCGGTGTTGAAGAGGTGACCGTGATCAGTGGTGGTTTTGATGCGGAGTATGGAGATGCGTTATCGGGTGTGGTGAACATTGTCACCAAGGAAGGTGGTACCAAGCATTCGGGTACGGTCCGCTGGTTGACCGATGAGATGTTCGTCAACTCAACCACGCTCAACTATGGTTACAATCTCTATGATTTCTCACTCGGTGGCCCGCTCGGTTCCAAACGGTTCCGTTACTTTGTCTCCGGCGAGATGATGATGACCGATGCATATGAGGATGCCTTGCACATGGTGCCGTCGCCGCGTATGGACTATCGGGGTCAGGCGCGTTTTTCCTATCTCTTGCCCAGTGCCAAGGGTAAGCTTACGGTATCTGTGTTCAATGAGCGCAGACAGTGGGTGAACTGGCGTTCCGAGTCGCTGAAGTATTTTGACCAGATCTATTCGAGCCGTATCAAGAACTGGATGGCTGGCGCGACGTTCAACTACATGTTGGGCGAGAAGACGCTTGCTGCGCTCAAGGTCGGTGCGACGCATTTTGACCGGTTCTTTGGCAACCGTGACTATGTGTATGAAGAGGAGAATGACCGGGCATGGTATGACGACTATCGTTTCTATGCAGAGAGCCTTGTGACTAAGTACCTGCTCAATGATTCGCTTCCGGTGAGCGATGTGATCATCGACAGTGTGATGATGTACCATGAGGAATACCAGAACCGCGGCTCCTATGCGCTGCGTAACAGTCCCTGGGGTGTTGAAGGATTGTTCTATACGTATGGTGACTACCGTGTGTGGCGCTTCTGGTGGAATAATGACTACCAGGCACGGCTTGATTTGACCCACTCAGTTGGCAAGGTTCACGAATTCAAGACTGGTCTCGATTACACGCAATACGAAATGAAATACTATGATAACAACCTACCCTGGGTAACCAATCCGTTCTGGGACTTCTATGATCGCAGTCCGTTCAAAATCGCCTACTA
>DAOVBK010000112.1 GCA_030670605.1 Candidatus Stahliibacteriota bacterium | reverse complement strand
TTATCATTGAGTGTTTGCTTCTCCTTTCCAATCTGTTCATCAAGACTGACCAACGTGTGTACGTGGCTATGCCATTTATCGCCCTCTTTGTTGCAGCATCACTCGTGTCGATAAATCTTGGTATGGGATGTAGGTTCCCGCAGTTCAAAGAAGACAATCCGTCAAAAATCGCCGCAGGAAGTGGCGGGATACTGGCAGCATTGATGAGCATAACCTATGTTGCTATTACGATCATAATCCTAGCAACACCTGCGTACTACTATTTGAGAGGACGGTTCTTGAACAAACCACACAATGTAATCATGTTACTCGTCGCGTGTGTGTTGTTCATTGTTTTCAACACTGCGACTATTGTACTGCCGTTACGGATTGGGATAACGTCGTTCAAACGCAGAGATTTCTAACACGCCTGTACGACCGACAAAAGAGGAGCTGTTCTAGTGCGGAAACTTCTTCTTCAGGAATTTGATTACTGCATCCACCTGTGCTCTTGGTGTTGAAGCACCGGCAGTCACACCGACACTCTTCGCATCTTTGAACCAATCAAGTGCTATCTCTTCAGCTGATTCAATATGGTAGGAAGGTTTGTGCTCTTTGCACACTTGATACAGCCGTGCGGTATTTGCACTGTTCTTGCCACCAACAATGAGCATTGCATCCGCTTTGCCGACAATCCGTACCGCCTCATTGATCCGTAATACTGTTGCCATGCATATCGTATTATAGATTTTCATCTCAATGACCCTCTCCATCAGATGGGCGATTGCGCTATTGAAGTGACCGAGATCGAGTGTCGTCTGAGGAACAACACCGATCTTCCGCTTCTTGATTTTCATCTGTTCTGAATATATCTCAGCATTCTTACCAGCATACCCCATGAGTCCCTTTACTTCGGGATGATCTTTTTCACCAACAATGACAACGTGATAGCCTTCCTTTATCAGTTTCTGTACGTACCGCTGTGCCCTCCGGACACGAGGACACGTTGCATCAATAATCTCAAACCCCCGTCTGCGTAAACGCGCTAATATGCGGGGATGAACACCGTGTGACCTGATAATCACCTTTCGTCCTTTATTTCGTATGTCGGTGATTTTGTTAACCGTGATAATCCCTCTTTTGCGTAACTTGTCAACGGCAATGCGATTATGGATAAGTGGTCCAAGAGAGTAGACCGGTTTTGTATTCTTTGCCGCTTCGAGGGCAAGTTCGATTGCCCGCTTAACACCGAAACAAACACCACCATAACGTGCGCGGTAAATCTTCATCGTAATTTCAGGACCTCCTCTTTGAGCTTCGCAGCGAAACGCTCAATGTCTTCACGTTCTGAGGTATAACCGGCGGGAGATACCGGTGTACCGTATCGTACCTTCAGTTGATTTATTCTCAGGATAAGACTTATGCATTTCTTATCGGAATGTGCAACGTAGACTGGTATCACGGGAATACCGAGATGGATCGCAAGATAACTCACGCCTGGATTAAACGGCAACATCTCGCCAATGCGTGACCGGGTTCCTTCTGGGAAAAGCACTACAACCTCTCCCCGTCGCAACAATCTAATCGCCGTTCTCAGCCCCTGCATCTTCGTTACCGGTATTGCATGGTACGACCGCATGAGCCAGGTAAAGAATCCGGACAACTGGAACAGCGGTAACTTAGCAAGGAAGTGGACCTCACGACATATGGTGATACCAACAACCAGTGGATCGAGAAAGGAAACGTGATTACAGACAACGATATATGCACCTTGTTTCGGGATCGAACCATGTATTTCAATACCAGTTAGAAACTTCAAGAGCGAAAATGCGAATACCCAGGTCACAAACCACGTTATTCCCACACGTCAGTATAATCAAAATCGCTGGTATTGCAAGATTTTTTGCGTGCGACTGACATCCGTATATGTACGTGTCACGAGAGGTATTGACAAGAACGCAAAAACCCACTATACTTATATATATCTATGCATGCTCTGCTTCCTCCACGACGTGCGATCGAACTATCGGCAGTACATCCGGCAATTCAGACTTGACAAATAATCGATTATCTATATAATCTCTGTAAAACATATGCAGTACTATCATCATGAAGTTTTTACAGAAGAAAAAGGAGGTGATAAGAGGACGAAAGCGCAGGCTCAGAAGGGATAGGGCCCAATGTTATATCAAGTATCCCTATGATTTGATCAAAAAGTAAAGGAGAAAACATGAAAAAAATGCTGTTACTCGTTTTATGTATGGGATTAGTACCCGTGTTCGCCGCAGATGCAGTGTCCGCGACTCCCTCGGCAAATCCGTTTTCCACAACCCCAGTCCTGATCATGCCGATCGAGGCTGCCGAGTCCATGCCTGAGTGGACGTATCGCTATGATGACAGTCTCTACTATGGCAATCTCATCTATGACAATGCAATCGGTCTCACGGCTGGCGGTACTTTTGAGTGGGCAATCAGGCTCACGGTTGATGAACTCCTTCCCTATGCGGGCTGGAAAATGGTTGCCATGAAGTTTCACCACTGGACTGGCAATCTGAGTAATAATATTTACATCTATGATGAAGGCACAGCAACTTCACCGGGTGCAGTACTCTTAACAGAACCCTATACGTCAAACGCAGCGCAAGACTGGGTATTCATTCCCTTCTCTGATTCAATTGACATTAACGGTTCAACTGATCTATGGGTCTCTGTCGAAGGTACCCACGTTGCCGGCACTCATCCTGCAAGCTGTGATGCAGGTCCAGCAATCGATGGCAAAGGTGACTGGATCAATCTTGGTGGCTGGGATGAAATCCAGAACATGGGTTTTGATGTGAACTGGATGATCGTCGCATTTGTCGAGCCAGCTGGCGGTCCGTCAGGCCACTTCTGGGACTTTGAGGATGGCTGGCAGGGATGGACCCATACCAGTGGCCAAACATTCCCAGCAGCCTGGAGTGTTGTGGAAACTACGTATCCTGGTGGAGCCTTCTGGACCTATCAACCTCCGCCAGATGCTGGTGATAGCGCCTTTATTATTGATAGTGACTCAGCGGGATCAGGAAGTGTATGGGTTGTCGATACCGCCATGTCTCCGGTTGTAGCAAACCTTGGATTTGATCTTCTTAAGTGGGGTTTCTATCTTGTGAATGATGACCTGCAAGTTCTGGTACGAGAATGGGATGCCGGTTGGGGCAGCTGGAACGTTGTTGCCTCGTATAGTGGTACTACTGGCCCAGCATGGGATTCTGTGGATGTCACTGGTTATACAGGTGATAGTATACAGGTCGCCTTCCAGTATGATGATGGTGGTAGCTGGCTGTATGGCGCAACATTTGATAATGTAGGATTCTATGTACCAGCAGACCATGATGTCGGTACGAGTGATATTGCCGCTCCAGCAGCGACGATCCTGCCCGGTTCAAATATTGACCCGATCTCAACCTATAACAACTATGGCGGCGCTCAAGAGACATTTGATTGCTACTTTGTGATCGATTCTGCAGGTACGAATCTCTACAATCAGACGACACCAGTCACTCTGGATCCAGGCGCTGATACGACCATTACGTGGCCAACATGGACCGCTGGTCCTGATGATGGTGTCACCTATGACGTTATGGCGTATACAGTTCTCGCTGGTGACCAGAATCCGGCCAATGATACCATGGCAATGACCTCAACGACCTCGAGCTGGTTGTACTGGGATGACGGTGCACCGAATAGTGCTTGGGCATGGAACTATGCCGATTGGGGCTGGGGTGTGCAGTTTGTTGCACCCGATACTGTGTACGTCGACTCATTCGCCGTATACTTCTGGGATGCATCCTGGCCATCACCAGGTTCTGACCTCTCAACGTTCCGGCTCTATGATGGTGCGGCTCAGCCGACCAACATACGTCAGCAATGGATGGGTACAACCATTGTCCGCGGCGCATGGAACAAATTCCCGACCGATACATTGTTGAACATCTTCAACCCCGGTGACAACATCTACATGATATGGTTCCAGCCGGCAGATTATCCGAACACGCCCGGACTCGCCTGTGATGCGGCAGTCGATATGGGTGCCTATCAGTGGTGGTACAATGACCCTGGTACGTGGGGAACCGGTGCGCCCGGTGGCGACTGGCTGATCCGTGTGCACATCAGGGAATACCCGAGCGGCATTTCTGAGTGGATCGACTATACGCCTGATGCATTGAGCATGAGTGTTGCTGGAATCAGTCGCAATAGCATTGCCATCCGGTTCACGCTCCCGCATACGAGCATGGCCAATCTTATTCTCTATGATGCAACCGGAAGAAGACTGGAAACGCTCGTGTCGAACTCGCTGAACCCTGGCATGCACCAGTACACAACCGATCTCGACCTCGCGGCTGGTGTCTACTTTGTCACGCTTACGACTGAAGACGGAACGATTACGAAGAAGAGTCTGATCGTGAAATAACCTACGATTGTCGAAAAAGGGGTGGCGCTGCCACCCCTTTTTTGTTGACAGCATTCTGCACAAACAGTATAATACTACACCGTGATTATTGTTATCTTCGTGTGCGGACTCATTGTGCGGATTGTTTACCTCGTCCAGCTTCAACATGTCGACCCGCTCTTCTACTATCCAATCATGGATGCGCTGTACCATCACGAGTGGGCGGTCTCGATCGTTAAAGGAGGCTGGCTCGGTACCGATGCATTCTTTCGGGCACCGCTGTATCCCTATTTTCTTGCTCTCTTCTATCGACTCTTTGGAAGCAATCTAATCATCCCACGGGTCGCACAAGCCGTGATCGGAGCAGGACGCTGCGTGCTCACACAGCGAATCGGCGTAAAACTGTTCAACAAAAAAATCGGTACTATTGCGGGGTTTGCTACTGCGTTCTATCCCCTTCTCATTTATTTTGATATCGAATTGCTCATACCGTCTGTCCTCATCTTCCTCATCCTCCTCGGTTTCTATCTCATACTTGTGCAACGCGAAAAGGGAACAAAACTGGGTTGGTTTGTCACTGGCTGTGTCTGGGGCCTTGCCGCAATCACCCGACCTAATGTCCTGTTCTTTCTTCTCACCATACCATTCTGGGCGTACTGGAAAATGAGAAAGCAACTTACCACCGCAGTACCGGTCGCAGTCCTCGGTGTGATTGTCGTCATCCTTCCGATTACGATACGCAACTATGTAGTAAGCGGTGCGTTTGTGCCGATTGCGTGGCAAGCCGGCACCAATTTCTATATCGGCAATAACCCGCATTCTGATGGCATGACGGCAATTGTGCCGGGAACACGAAAGTCATGGTGGGGCGGATTCTATGATGCAAAACGCCTCGCTGAACAGGCAACCGGCACGCAGCTTGAGAACGCAGAGATCGACCGGTACTGGCTTGGTCAAGGGCTCTCGTTCATTAAGAATAATCCGGTGAAGGCGGCTATGCTCTTCTTACGCAAGGCGTATCTCTTCTTCTATGGCTTCGAGATTTCAAACAACCGGGATATATATTTCTTCGCGCAATTGACATTCTTAAAGTTTCTCATTTTTGTTATCCCGTTACTCAATTTTCCTTTTGGTCTCCTGCTACCATTGGCACTTGTTGGCTGCTGGTATGTATATAAAAGCAAAAAGGATCTTTCTCTGGTCTACCTATTCACTATTACTTATTCACTATCCTTTATTCTTTTTTTCGTCAATGCCCGTTACCGGCTACCGATCATTCCCTTTCTCATCATCTTTGCCTCCTATGCAGTCATCACGATATATGAATATATCAAACAAAAAAAACGGCAT
>DAOVBK010000187.1 GCA_030670605.1 Candidatus Stahliibacteriota bacterium | reverse complement strand
GGTTGCAAACCGATTTCCGTAACCAGGTTCGGCAGCAACAAGCTCGCATTTCTTTCCCATGTCAACAAGTCGGTTCAGACAGCCGATGATATTCTCGGTAAATCTCAGGTTCAGTATGCCCTTGGTGATCGTCCCGTTCTCAACGAGAAACGTACCATCGCGCGTCATGCCAGTGAATGTCACCTTGTGTGGATCGATTATGTTCGTGTAGTGAAATCGAGTTATCAATAGACCACGTTGCGTTTCTTGTATCAACTGTTTGTATGTCTTACTGCCTCTCTGTATATTCATATGCATGGGGACCGGCCCGAACGGGTTCGGAAACCCGAGTGCATGACCAGTGGTTTTCTTACCCGCACCCGCAGCAGTCAATGAATCATAGACAACATTCCGGGCAACACCCTTATCCACGAGCGCTAATCTCTTTTTCGGAACTCCCTCAAAATCAAATGGAAAAGCAAAGCCTTTTGTGGAAAATGGATCGTCAATAATCGAAATCCTATTATCAATGATTGCCTCACCGAGCTTCCCAGACAAAAATGACCTACCTTCTTCATACGTTTTGCCATTGAATACGTAACTACCAAGATAATCAAAGAACTCACTTGCTGCCAACGGTTCAAAAATCGCCGTATATTTCCCTGCGGGAAGACTGACCGGGTCAGCGGATATGATCGCTTTCCGAACTGCAGATTCTGCAAGTCGCCCGAAATCGATATCATCGCTATCGCGCGCTCCTGTCTGCGCGTAGCCAGTCGAGTTCTCACCAGACATGACAATGTTACAGAAAACATCATTGCAAACAGCATACGCACGTGTTCCATGGTTGCTGGTAATACATATCTCAGCAACACCGTTAGAAACTGAACCGAATGCCGTGAGCGAACGGCGTTTAGCACAATCAACGATCTCTGCCACTGCGCGCGCGCGTGCAACATGTGAAAAATGCGTGGTCTTCTTGCTAAACGTCTCGACCTGTCGGTACGCCGTTTTCTTCACCTCGGGGAATCCAGCAAAATCCTTGTTTTCTTTTTGATACTGTGCAATCTGCTCAGCCCATCTGACCGTCTCTTTGACCCGGCGAGATTCGAGCGAATTCGTCGACGCATGTCCGATTTTTTTACCGAACGCAACTCTTACAGAAAACATTGTGTTCGATTCGTTAACATTCTGATGAATGTAATTATTGGCAAACCGGGTGAGTGCTTGATCCTGGTTAAATATAGAAATCTCTATTTGCTCCGCTTTGGTGCACTTCATCGCGCTGTCGGTGATCTGTTTAATCTTCTTCTTTCCAGTCATAGCTTTCCTTTCACTACATGAAACCTTAGCATGTTGGTATTGTACATGAAAAGCGCGAAAGTGTCAAGAACATGACGCTGCAAGAAAACATGTAATCAATCCGAGTACTATTCGAATTTCCTGTGGCGCGTACGGAGTAGTATTACTACAGCCGGAACGAGCAGGACGGCAATCACAGAATACCCTGCAATCCTCAAACTCCCGAACATATTATCATAAACCAAACCACCGATAACAGGTCCGACAACTGAACCCAAATTAGTTATCATGTTAAGTGTTCCTATATTGGAACCGATTTCGCCATCAATGCTTGTCGCATACGCTCGCGAGATTGGCATAAAAGAGCTAACCGCCATACGCATGAGGAAATACAAAACAATGAACCCGAGAAAAGCGGGTATGAACGGCAAACAGAGTGCCGCGGTGAATGCCGGCACAATAACAATCCATAGAGACCGCTTCACGCCAATTCGGTCAGTGATGTGTGACGATGTATACATTGCAAACATGGTAATCACATCAAGACAGAGAAGAAGAACTGCAATGCCAAGCAGGCTGATACCGTAGTACTCATTTAAATGAACGAGCGAAATTGGCGCTAGCGCGAGCAAAGCGCCAAAAACAAACCCAATGACAAACAGTGCATAGGGTGGTGCGCCTCGCTTTCTGGATTCGGTTTTGCGCTTGTAGTCAGGCACAAAAAACGTTTCAAGAAATCCGAGAAAAAGAATGACACCGCCAACGAGAAAAACAATTCGGAAAGAACCAATTTCATCCATCCCAATATAAACAGTGATGAGTAGCACAAGACTCAGAAGTGCCCGACTTAGAAGAGCACCCAGTCGTCCAGTGATCTGATAGAGTGAGAGCGCACGTGCGCGGTAACGGTGCCCTGCCTCTTCAGCAACCATTATCTGGGTTGCCGGCCATATTAAGCCAGAGCATATTCCCTGACAGAACCGCAGAAATAGCAGCCCGTAGTAGTTGTTAACGAATATATATCCACTTGCGATGATGAAAACAAAGAAAAAACCGAAGGTGACAAATGTTTTTCTCCGACCGCTGAGATCCGCACCCTTACCAGTCAGAAATGAGGTAATGCCGCGCGCCAGCATAAACCCTGATGTCAAAAGCCCAACCTCTAGTCCTGATGCGCCGACACGTCTGGCAAATATCGGCAATATGGGCCTGAACAAACCGTGCCCAAGCATGCCGGCACCGGCTAAGCTGTACAACAGCAGGAGCCGGCGTTTGAACAGATGATTCTGGAAAAAGTGTTTCACAACAATGCGTCAGTGATCACATCACGGAGCGAGATAGTTCTTCTCAACGGCCTCGTGAATCAGTCTTTGTGCATATACCCATAGCAACGGTGCCCCGTCCTCAATCCCCTTGTTCCTCTCAATGACCTGGCTGCTCGTAATCCCGTGCTTCTGCCACGCATGCCCCTGTGTATAGTAATTGTGCAGGAGCGGATGGAGTCGGTCCAACGCAGCAGCGAATTTTGCTTCCGCAGTCTGCCGGGACTCGAACTCGTACCAAAGCTCGTAGAACTCATGTGCCTGTTCAGGCGGAAGCAAACCAAATATCCGTTCAGCTGCTTTTTCTTCCCGTTCCAGTCTGTGACGTTCACCCTCAGTATCATAGCAAAACGTATCACCAGCATCAATTTCGACGATGTCATGGAGTAGTACCATTTTCAGAACTCGGAGCATATCAACTGTCTCACGTGCATATTTGGCGAGTACGAGAGCCATCAACGCCAGATGCCATGAGTGTTCGGCATCATTTTCATTGCGTGACCCATCCATGAGTAGTGTTCTACGATAGACGTTTTTCAACTTGTCCAGTTCAACAATGAAACCAAGCTGCTTTTCTAGCGTCCTAACATCTTTCATATGTGTTTCTCCCTTGTATAATACAGTACACATTCTGAATAATGTCTGCTGATAGTACAACTCTCTTGTGCGTTTGGCTTTGTATGCGAGAACCGATCACTGATTGAGCACGATCAGGAATGTTGTACCTTGTTTCAGTGCTGTTTCTACAGTAACCGTGCCGTGATGGTCTTTGATGATCTTTTGAGCAATAAAAAGACCGAGTCCAGTCCCCTGTTTTTTCGTAGTAAAATAAGGTGTGAAAATTCTCTGTTTTTCCTCTTCATCCATGCCCGGTCCATTATCTGAAATCTTGATCAAAACCTCTTTTTCGCGCTTTGCAAGTTCCACCTCAAGTATACGCTCGTAGTCTGTGACATGGGCTAATGCCTCTATTGCATTGAGGATTATGTTTAAAAAAGCACGCTTAAAATCCTCCTTATTTCCAACCAATTTTACGTTTTTGCTAATGTTTTCCTTTAATATAATTTTGTGTTGCTTTATCTGTTCTCGCACAATGTCGAGCGTCTCATGCATGAGCGCTGAAACGACGAACTCTTCTCCCTGCTCAAGGCGCGGCCGCGCCAGACTCAAGAAGTCATTGAGTGTTTTATTGAGCGATTCGATCTCCTTTTTCACGGTCGATACAAGGCGTGTGTATTCCGCATCCTTGGACGGAAATTCCTTGCTGAGACGTTGCGTAGCGATCGACAGGCTGTTCAGGGGATTCTTTATCTCGTGGGCAAAGTTGGCAACAAGGTTACCGAGGAATGACAGTCGCTCAGCCTCTTCCCGC
>DAOVBK010000218.1 GCA_030670605.1 Candidatus Stahliibacteriota bacterium | reverse complement strand
TCACTCGGCGGAAATGGAGTCAGACCCGACACACAATTTGTTCTTCTACCTCCTAGAAAACGCTCTGCATTATCTTGGTTCACGGGTCTGACCCCATTTCCGACACTACCGGATACAGCTGCCATAGACAATAGGCTGTAAGCCACTTATGAGATTGCTTCGTCCTCCTCGACAAGCTCGGCGTCCTCGCAATGACATATCAGGGCTTCACTTGCTAACCCGAAAGCGGTAAGGGGAACTGCTTACATCGCAGTTCTTCGACCGAGCGTAAGCGAGCCTGCCCTGCTGCAGTCTCGAATTTACCGAGATGAGTTAGTCGAAGGGTGGAGAAGTATACTCATGTAGTTCTCCCGCCAGAGCGGGGTCACTCGAACAGTAGATCTGCTATCCTTCCCCTTACTTCCTTCGGGACAAGCGAGCCTCTGGACTTGCATTCACCAGGCAATTCGCTATAATAATCTGTTAGGAGGAACTGTAATGGAACAAGCATATCTATTTGCAGTATTGTCAAATCAACCTTATCAAGGTTTCAAGTTTTGTAAGTAGAATAATAAAAGGAGTTTGCATGCAAGGATATTATAGATTTCCCACCATAAACAGAGACACGATTGCATTTGTGTGTGAGGATGATCTTTGGACAGTATCTGCGCACGGTGGTATTGCGCGTAGACTGACATCAAATCTGGGTGAGGTGAGCCACCCGTTCCTGTCACCGGATGGCAAATATGTAGCATTTGTCGGTCAAGAAGAGGGACACCCAGAAATCTACTGTATGGATGCACAGGGAGGACCTGCGCAGCGTCTTACATTTTTCGGAACCCTTTGCACTGTCCTCGGTTGGACACACGATAGCAAGAGAATCCTCTTTGCGAGTAATACAAAGCAGTGGTACTTACGGACGTTCTATGTGTACTCAGTAAATAAAAACAAAGATGAACCACAGATGCTTCATGTTGGCCCGGCGACACATATATCATACGGACCTGTCAAAGGTGTTGTGATCGGTCGGAACACTGCAGACCCGGCACGATGGAAACGATACCGAGGCGGAACCGTTGGTGAAATCTGGATTGACCGGACTGGTAAGGGTAATTTTACGAAACTTATGAACATTAAAGGTAACTGCACCTCGCCAATGTGGATTGGCAACCGTATCTATTTCATTGCCGATCACGAAGGTGTCGGCAACATTTACTCATGCACACCGACTGGCAGAGGCCTCAAACGGCAAACAAACCACGTTGACTTCTATGTGAGGAACGCAACCACTGATGGAGAAAAGATTGTGTATCATGCTGGTGGTGATGTATTTGTGTTCAATATCGCAGAGAATAAGAGTAGCAAAGTAGTGATCGAGCATCACAGCCCGCGCGTTCAGACTCATCGGAAATTCGTTGCTGCAGAACAGTACATGGAAGATTACACACTTCATCCCAAGGGTGAGCAGGTTTCAATCACGAGTCGCGGAAAGGTCTTTTCTATGCACAACTGGGAAGGTCCTGTTGCGCAAAACGGCCAGGACGTGAATGCACGGTACCGACTTGGGAGATGGCTCTATGACGGCGAACGGTTTATCGTTATTACTGATGAAAAAGGTGAAGACGGACTTCAGATACACTATCCCAATGCGAGTAAGAAGCCCTCGCATCTGCCACCACTTGACATTGGCAGACCGATAGAACTTGAACCATCACCGCGAAAAGCATTGGTAGCACTGACGAATCATCGTTTCCAGTTGGTACTGGTCAATCTCCAGACAAAAAAAAGAGTGATACTCGATCACAGCAAATACGACAGGATTAGTGGTATTAGCTGGTCGTGTGACGGTGAGTGGCTCGCGTACAGCTTTCCAGATTCAGAGAGAACCAGGTGTATTAAGTTATGCAATGTGTCAACACAAAAGTCATACCCCGTAACCAGTCCTGTACTCCAGGATTTCTCACCGTGCTTTGACCCACAAGGGAACTATCTATATTTTCTTTCAAACAGGGAGTTGGACCCTGTCTATGATACGGTACAATTCGAGCTCAGCTTTCCTGCGAACATCAAGCCGTATTTAATCACATTGAGAAAAGATATCCCATCACCGTTCATGTATAGAGAAAGTGCACCGGCAGGTCTTGAAATGCCTGACTTTGCCAAAGAACTGCTCAAACCGAAGAAAAAGCCAAAGAAGATAAAAATCGACCTCGATGGTATCACCGATAGAATCGTACCGTTTCCACTTCCACCTGGGAAGTACGAACAGATCCTTGGCATAAACAACAAGGTTATTTTTTCCAAATTCCCAATCGAAGGCGCGATACGCCTCTGGTTCATGATGCAGCATGGCCCATCAAATGGTGTTCTCCAGTACTATGATTTGAAAGAGCAGAAAACGGGCGCTATCGCAACCGGCATTATGACCTTCAAGATGTCACAAAGCAACGAACTTCTCATGTACCGCGCAGAAGACCGATTACGGATCATCAAGCCAATGGACAAAGCGGAACAGAAACTCCAGAACGAACCAGTCGGTCCAAAGAGTGGATGGGTTGACCTGTCACGCATCAAAGTCATGGTTGAGCCGCGCGCCGAATGGCGACAAATGTTCCGAGATGCCTGGCGTTTACAGCGTGACCATTTCTGGGTCAAGGACATGTCTGGTGTTGACTGGAGAAAGGTATACAAACGGTATGTGCCATTGCTTGAGAGAATCAGCACACGCTCTGAATTCTCTGACCTCGTCTGGGAGATGCAAGGCGAACTCGGTACCTCTCATGCGTATGAGTTTGGCGGCGACTACCGCCAAGAACCCCAGTACAAACAGGGATTCCTCAGCGCTGATTTTACGTATGATAGGAAACACAATGCCTATCGCATTGCTACTATTGTCAAAGGTGATCCATGGGATGAAACGAGACGCTCACCACTACTCACGCCCGGACTCAATGCAAAAGTAGGTGACCTTGTGCTTGCGATTGATGGCAGGCAGGTAAGCAAGAACACCTCTCCGCAGGAACTCTTGGTCAATCGAGCCGGGACTGACATATCGATTACCATTGCGAGCAGCACAGGAAAGAACAAGCGTACTGCTTCGATCAAGACGCTCAAGGACGAATCGCGTGCTCGGTACCGCGACTGGGTTGAAAAAAATCGAGAAAAGGTGCACCGTGCGAGCAGGGGTAAAATCGGCTATGTCCACATTCCTGATATGGGGCCTGATGGCTTTGCCGAGTTCCACCGATACTTCTTGAGTGAAATACAGCATACTGGATTGCTGGTCGACGCGCGTTTCAATCGCGGTGGACATGTATCACAATTACTCATCGAGAAACTCGCGCGCAAGCGTGTTGGCTATGACATCAGCAGGTGGAGCAAACCACCCTACCCCTACCCAGATGAATCAGTGCTCGGACCGATTGTCTGTCTCACCAATGAATATGCAGGTTCAGATGGCGACATTTTCAGTCATGTCTTCAAACTGTATAAAATCGGACCACTTATTGGCAAACGTACGTGGGGTGGTGTCATTGGTGTTGGACCATACTACTTCCTATCTG
>DAOVBK010000235.1 GCA_030670605.1 Candidatus Stahliibacteriota bacterium | reverse complement strand
ACTCAGCCTTGCACCGGTCGCGAAGCATCTTGAGAAACTGCTCAATCGAAAGGTTATCTTTGCCAAGGATTGTGTCGGCGATGAGGTAAAGAAAATCGCTGATAGTTTGAAGCCGGGAGATGTCCTCCTCCTCGAGAACACGCGTTTCCATCCAGAAGAAAAGGAAAATGATCCACATTTCTCAAAGGAGCTCGCATCTCTTGCTGATCTGTATGTGAATGATGCTTTTGGCACGGCGCACCGTGCTCATGCATCTGTCGTCGGTACCGCCATGCACTTCAAAGAACCAGCAGGTGGCTTTCTCATGGAAAAAGAGATTGCGTATCTCGAGGATGCGTTGAAAGAGCCAAAGCGGCCACTGCTTGCGATTATTGGTGGTGCAAAGGTTTCGACCAAGATCGGTGTCATTCATAATCTCCTCAAGAGCGTGGATAATCTCATTATTGGTGGCGGCATGTGTTTTACGTTCTATAAGGCAAAAGGGTATGGCATTGGTACCTCACTATGTGAGGATGGTTTTCTGGACGGGGCAAAAGGGTTAATCAATGATCCGAAAATATACTTACCTACAGATATCATTGTCGTACCAACAGTACAGCACGGTCAACCAATGACAGCAGTGAATGCTGATGCACTGCCTGATGACCAAGCTGGTGTTGATATCGGTGAGCAAACGAGAAATGAAATTGCGAAACTCATAGCGCAGGCGAAAACAATTGTCTGGAACGGACCAATGGGTGTCTTTGAGATAGATGATTTCTCAAAAGGCACACAATCTGTTGCAGAGGCAGTTGTTGCGGCAACGTCAGCGGGAGCAATATCGATCGTTGGTGGTGGTGATACCATTGCCGCGTTGCGGAAATTCAATCTGTTGGAAAAAGTGAGTCATGCTTCGACCGGTGGTGGTGCTTCGTTGGAATATCTGGAAGGCAAAGAACTGCCAGGAATCAAAATATTGAAGGACAAATAATGAAACCAATTATTGCTGGAAACTGGAAGATGAACAAAGACCCAGGTGAGTCACGGTCTTTGGTTCAAACACTCATGGGATTGGTCGGTGATGTGAAGGACAGAGAAATTATCGTCATTCCGCCATTCACATCCCTGCCGATTGTTGCCGAGCTTGTCAGAAATAGCAGCATAAAACTCGGCGCGCAAAATATGCACTGGGAACGCAGTGGTGCGTTCACGGGCGAGATTTCTGGATTGTTCCTTCTTGCACTCGGCTGCGAATATGTTGTCATTGGTCATTCTGAAAGGCGTCATGTAATGGGCGAAACTGATGAGGTGCTTAATAAGAAACTCAAAACAGCACTGGATATCGGACTGATATCGATTTTTTGTGTTGGCGAGACTGAAAAGGAACGAGAACAGGGTCGCACCGAGGAGGTGATATCCCGGCAGCTGACCAATGGTCTCAAGGATATTGAGAATGAAGTTCACAAGATGATTCTCGCTTATGAACCAGTATGGGCAATAGGCACGGGTAAGACCGCGACACCGCAGCAGGCCGCTGATGTTCACACCTTCATCCGCGGACAGTTGAAAAAACAGAGTTCAATTCTCTATGGCGGCAGTGTGAAACCGGAAAATGTCGATACACTCATGGTTGAAAAAGAAATCAACGGTGTGCTCGTTGGTGGCGCGAGCCTGAAGCCAGAGAGTTTTGCGCGTATTGTGAAGTATTCTCAGTAGTACTCAGGAACTATATAACAAAAAAGGGAGGCAGTTGTGCCTCCCTTTTTATTTTACATTGATATTTACTTGAACACCACAAACTCAACTCGTCTGTTCTTTGCGCGACCCGCATCAGTGTCGTTAGAAGCAACAGGCTTTGATTCGCCATATCCGCGAGCCATGAGCCGAGCTGCTGCAATTTGATGGTTTGTAACAAGGTATTCCTTTACCGAAGATGCACGTGCCTCAGACAGTTTCTGGTTGTATGCATCAGAACCTTTACTGTCGGTATGCCCCTGTACCTCGAATTTGGCTTCTGGTGTGGTACTGAGGACAGTGAGTATTGTCTTTGCGGCACCATCAAGCACAGGATACGATTCTGGCTTGATGTTTGATTTGTCAAACTCGAAATAGACATTCGGCAGCACGATCTTGAATTCTTTCTTGACCAGTGCTACTTCGAGCTCCAATGTCTTGCCTGCTTCCATGGTGACATTTCTCTCATAGGGCAGGTACTGCTTGTCTTCAGCATTGACCTTGATCGTGTAGACACCGGCTTTGAGTGTCTTTGTGTAGCTGCCATCTGCCATTTCTGCTTCCATTGGACCGATCGCTACTTGAGCCTTCATTGGTTTCTTTGACTCGAGGTCAATGATTATGAGTATGAGCTTGCCTTCTTTTGGAATCGGCACAAGTGCGACATCCAATGGTGTCGTCTCACCCGATTTAACGAACAGACCAACCTCATATGGTTTGTAATCAGGCTCGATCACTTCGATGTCATATGCACCGGGTACGAGTTCCTTGAACATGAATCCTTCCGCAGTGCTCTTATATGCTGAGGCGAGTATATTGTCTTTGATCAGCACAACACGGGCTAGGACCGGTTCACCAGTCACACTGTTTGTAACCGTACCGGCGATTTCGCCAACGGCTGGCTTTTCAGGAATGAAGTCATGGGTATAGGCAAAGCCAAAGTGCACTGCCCATGGCGGTGCGACTCCCCATCCAGTTGTGATATTGAAGCTATCAGTCCGTGGGGTCGGGAAGTCAAATTCATTTTCACCTTCCCAGCCGCGAATATCCACTGCAAGATTGATGTTCCAATGGCTGCCCGGTCTGAAACTCAACCCTGGTGTGATGTAGATTGCATTGGGACCGAATATTGAATCATGATTCCAGGTGAAGAATTGATCGTCGCCGCCAAAGTCCTCACCGCTCAGCTCGACAAAGGGGGCAACCGCACCAGTGTTGAGTGTGAGTGCGGTAGCATAGAAACTCATATTGTTTCTTAGACCACCACCTTCGGCATTCCTGAACACATAACCAGCATTCAGGTCAATATCTATGATGCCATAACGCAGGGTATAAAGACCAATGAGACCGATATCAAAGCCGTCAGTGGAGAAGTATCTGTAGCACCCGCCTGGATTTGACCAAGCATTATTAAAGATGGGATAGCTACTGTAGTCGAGCGGGTCGACTATTTCTCTATCCTTACCTGTCGGTATCGAAGCGTATGTGTATAATCCATACATGTGCTGTTCACCGCCGAAACCGAACTTCAAGCCGACCTTTGTATCACCCCAACCAGTGCTTGTGCGATTGTCGTCATTACCTTCATAGTCAAT
>DAOVBK010000201.1 GCA_030670605.1 Candidatus Stahliibacteriota bacterium | reverse complement strand
TGATGAAGAAGGCGAGCGTAAGGGCTTCACCTATGGTGGCGGCATCCAGGCAGGTGGCTTCTCGATCGATGTCGGCATCGACCAATCAATCTACGAATTCCAAACAACAAACCGCAAATTCTCCTTCTCATACCAGTTCTAAACACAATTGGCTCGCACACATACTTCAATGCAATATCGCCATATTGGCGGTTGAGTGGAGGCAATTTTGAAGAAGATAATTCCTTTGTTGCTCATCGCCTTATGTTTCGGTGAGCGCATCACACTCGTAAGAGGGAACAACTACGCACCACCTGCACCCCCTCGGCACGACTATACACTCAAGCTCACAACAGAATATGGTGTTGAAACAATGCCGCTCAATAGATTCAGCAAATTTCCTTTATTTGAAGCGTTCATGAAACCGAGCAAAATCGCCGCTGACACACTTACTATCTTGGTTCTTCGTGCCGAATTTGTCGAAGACGACGATTCGTGCACATCAGGGAATGGGAAGATGGACTTGGTGGGGTTTGGCAGCCCTGAGGATGGGCTGTTCTATGACCCCCCGCATGATAAAACGTATTTTGAACGCGTTATGCAGTTTGTCAGCAACTACTACAAAGTCAACTCATTTGGCAATGTAGTTATCAACTTTGTCGTGAAACCAGATGCCGACGCGGTGAGTTATCAACTGCCCCATAAGATGAGATACTATTGCGGCTTTGACCGCTATGAACCAGAAACCGGTTTCGTCTATTTCAATATTGCAACAATGGAAATGGGGTTAATACGTATCCTTGTTGATGCGATTGCTGCCGCTGATGAGGATGAGACGGTCGA
The DNA here is from genome assembly GCA_030670605.1 of Candidatus Stahliibacteriota bacterium. Taxonomy (GTDB): domain Bacteria; phylum Hydrothermota; class Tepidihabitantia; order SM23-42; family SM23-42; genus DAOVBK01. Next base: position 3,014 of record DAOVBK010000201.1, on the reverse strand, counting down.
TTTCTCTGATTACGATGAGGTGATGATCTTTCATGCGGGCGTCGGCCGTGAGGTTAGTCTCGGATTCGGCAGGTTCTGCGATATTCACTCAGTGTACATCCCGAATGGTGCACTCCAGTACTACCTCGGCGAACCATACATTCTCGCTAATGGGGGAACCGACACCATCACCTCGGGAACGATCGATCCTGAGATGGAACGTGTTGATGAATATATGGTTGGCGTCACCGGTACGGTCTGTCATGAATTTGGCCATCTCCTTGGTTTGCCAGATCTCTATGATGTGAGCGGATGGTCGTGTGGTGTTGGCGCCTGGGATATTATGGGTACCGGCGCCTTTGCTGGTAATCCACGTGCCGGTGCACCCGAAGGAACGATCCCGGCAAATGCCTGCGGCTGGTCACGTTACTTTCTCGGCTGGGTTACCCCCAAGGTTATTACCAATCCTGAAACACTCATGACTGATTACTCCCTCCGTGCTTCAGCAATTGATACAACACAATATGATGTTGCTGGGCAAACACTCATCAAAATACCGATTTCGAGTACGGAGTACTTTCTCCTGGAAAACAGACAACAAGACATCGTTCAGAAAGATACGATCATTGTTGATGTTGAAGACGGTGTGCCAATCTATGTCGATAATGGGGAGTATGATTTCTTTCTTCCGGGAAGCGGTATTCTCATATGGCATATCGACGACCAGGTCGTCAACACGAGATGGCCGACCAACAACGTACAGACAAATCCCGACCACAAAGGAGTCGATCTGGAAGAGGCTGACGGTATTCAGCATTTTGACGCATGGTGGTACGGTGACACACTTGAGTATTTTGGTTCGCGCTATGACCCATTCTTTGTCGATGACAGCAACAAAGCAAATCATGAGTTTGGTCCATTCACAAACCCTAACTCAGACGCCTACTATGGTAAATCACTTATCAGCATTGACGTCACCTCTGGGCTCGATACGATTATGGATTTCGATGTCAATTTCGGATTGTTTCAGGAAGGCTTTCCGGTCATTGCTGAGCGGAACCGCCAGGTACAGTGTGTGAGCTATGGTGACCTCGATAATGATGACGACATTGAGCTCGTCGTAGCCCTCACATCAGGGCGCATCTATGCATACAACCATGATGGCACGATTTATGGTGCTGATTCCTCATCAGGTCCTTTAACGACCTTCATTGCCGTCGGTGACATTAATGGCGATGACGCTGATGATATTGTTTTTGCCTCAGGGTTTGATCTACACTGCCTTGACGGCAGCACACTGTCACCCATGCCAGGGTTTTCTTTCAGCGCCGAGAATAAAATTCATGGAGCACCACTCATATACGATCTTGATGGAGACACTCACAATGAAATCATCGTCGGAAGCATGGACCGTAAGCTGTATAGTCTTGATGCGTCGGGCACGAATATCGCGAACTTTCCCCTGACATTCACAACAGAACTCGTGTCCACGCCATGTGTTTTCAAAGACAGTGAACGTATCCTCGGTGTTCTTGGCTCAAACGGAACCTTCTGGTTCGTCAACCAAAATGGTATCATAAAAGAATTCACCGAATCCACACACAACCTATTGACGTACGCGTCGCCAGTTGTCGCTGACATGGACCGTGACGGAGAACCTGAAGCCGCCATCATTAACGGTTATGGTACCATATACGTTTATGGCGAAGACTCGCTCGAGCAATGGTTTGATATACTGATTGATACGACGTTCTATATCACACCCGCATTCGCCGACCTCGACAGTGACGGTTATCTAGAGATAATAATGCCAAACAGCAGCAAGTCACTGTATGTTACAAACCGGAATGGTACTTCAGAGAATAACTTCCCGTTGCACAGCGATAACTACATCTACTATCCGACGCTTGCCGCAGATTTTGATGCCGATGGCAGGCAGGAAATCGTGCTCGGATGGGGAACGTCAGACACATTTGGTACTGGTCAGTTGAAAATCATACATGACCGAAAAAGTGAATTCGAATTCTCTCCGCTCTATGGCGAGGATGGGTTCACTGCGCCGGGTGTTATTGTTGACCTCGACGAAGATGGCGACATTGAGCTCTGCTGCGGAAGCGATTACGGCAAATTGTATGTTTGGGATTTCCCTGGCACGTCAGCATCGTGGAGTAGCTACATGAATTCACCCCAGAATTGGGGCGTCTACACAGGACAGCTCAATGAAACGCAGGTTGCTTCGGGCCTCCTCGGTAACTGCTACATCTACCCATCGCCGGTGGAGCGAGAAGCAAATGTTCGGTTTTTCCTCAATCAAGAGGCTGATGTGACTGTTGAGATCATGGACATTGTTGGTCACAAGATCGGCCGCGTGAGAGTGATCAATACGACAGCGAATGAATACAATGAAGTGCCCTTTGACTTCACAAGGCAGTCCAATGGAGTATACATACTGCGTGTAGAGGCAGATAACGGCAGGGACCGAGAAGTGAAATTCAAGAAATTTGCCATTCTTAAATGAAATGGCAGGAGAAGGCTTGAAATGGCGCAAAGAAGGCAATCAATGGCAATAGCCATCATAGCCCTCTCTCAGCCCTCTTAAGCCCTTTGCTGCGCAGGAGGATATTATTATGTTGATGTGCGTTTCACTTATACTTTTCCATGCTATGAATCCGGTCATAGCATCTGCACTCGTGCCGGGTCTTGGCCAACAGATACAGGGTGAGAAGTCAAAGGCGCGCATATTCTTCACGGTCGAAGGTGCAATCTGGCTTTCCTATGTCGGATTCAATTACACGGGAAACAAAATCGAGCAGTCGGCACGCGCGTTCGCCATCAAACACAGTGATGGAAATCCAGCACGCACGGATGACGACTACTTTGATGCGCTTGAGGATTGGTTGTCATCTATTAATCACAACCTGGAAATCGAGAGAACGGCAAGCCGACTGTACCCGAATGATCCAGAACGTCAACAAGAATTCATAGAACTTCATGCATACGTTGGTGATGATGCGTGGGAATGGGATAGTGTCGGT
>DAOVBK010000253.1 GCA_030670605.1 Candidatus Stahliibacteriota bacterium | reverse complement strand
CCCCGCCTCTATGCCCAGGTAGGAGCCGCCCGCGCCACCGCGCGTGGCTCCAAGCAACCCAGACGTCCTCAGTAGAAACACAATCTGTTCCAGATATTTCTTTGATATTTTCTCACATTCGGCGATGTTTCTGAGGAGCACCGGACCTTTCTTGTAGTTCCTCGCAAGATCTACGAGAAGACGGAGTCCGTATCTGAATCGTGATGATAGTTTCATAAGCACCTACGGTGATATGTATAGAATCACGGTATCTACGTCACCGGAAACATTTGGATTCCATATTGTATGAGCCCAGTTAGGATTATCAAGACTATCAGCGATAAATGTCACATACGCAGTACCCTGGCGTTGATCAGTACCGTAGACAACACTGTCGAGTTCAAAAAAACCAGCAAGGAGATTGTGTGTTGTTGTTGTGACCTGTCTTTGACGAAGAGCAGGCAGATTATCCGGATCCAGGTCTATGACCTTCAGGATGAGACCGTTCACGCCAGTCGAGTCAGTTACTGTTCTGACCCAACCATATACATGACTGTACAATGGTTCTTCTTCTTCAGTACAGTGTACTGTACTGATTGCGACGAGCACGCATAGCATAAATACTTTCTTCATCGCATTTCTCCTATTATATATAGATTATTCCCAGTATATGATATGTGCTTGCAATGTCAAGAGTTTTCCGTATACTCTTCTGTATGAAGGTTTTAATCCTTGCGCTGCCTGTCGGTGCCGGACATATGAAGGCAGCAAAAGCAGTACATCAGGCGCTCAGCAAGCTTGACCCGAAGACCGACGTGAGGTTTGAAAATTGCTTTGACTGGGTATTACCTCTTTATGGTTCTGCGTACAAGAGTATCTATGATTTTGCCCAGAAAAAAGCGCGGACGCTTCTGAAGATTCTATACGGTGGAATGGGTGTAAGTAATGGAGCATCAGATTTTTTGTACCAATCCCATAGGGCAATCGCATACCACTTCAGAGAATTACTCGCAGCGTACCAACCTGATTACATACTCTGTACGCATTTTTCACCTGGCTATTTCTCAGCCTTGTACAAAGATGAATTTGACTATAAAATTGGTGTGGTGGTCACTGACTATTATGTCCATCCGCACTGGGTGAACAATGAGATTGACCATTATTTCATCCCGCACGAGTTTCTAACCGAGCAGATCGTATCCTACGGAGTAAAGGAAGAGCAGGTACATCCGTTTGGCTTGCCAGTTGCTCTCGAGCTTGAAAGTAGAATTGACCAGGAGGCTGCACGCAAACGTTTTGGTCTTTCGAGAGACAGAATGTCCGCGACGGTTATGGGGAGTAGGGTATTTGGCGGTGAGTGGTTTGAGCTCGTGAGAGAATTAGTTGATTTTGATTATGACTTTCTTGTTCTGTGTGGTGACAACAAGGCTGTTCAGGAAAAAATAAATAAACTCAAAGGTAAGTCTCATCTCATGACCTATGGCATGGTACCGAGTATTCATGAGTTGATTGCCACCACCGACATACTCATAACAAAGGCGGGCGGTATTACGACAACTGAGGCAACTAAGGTTGGACCATGTCTTCTGTTTGCAAATTCCATTGTTGGCCTTGAGGATAAGAACGAGGATTTTTTCATCACCCATGGAGCAGCATTGCGACTGACCACCAAGACTGCAACGTCAGTGATGGCAGATCTCCTGGCCCATCCTGATAAGATTGCACATATGAGAGAGAAACTCAAGAGTATGGGAAAGAAGATGCCGGCGATAAATATCGCAAAAGTCATATTACATAGCAAAACCAGGTGATTGTCGACGATTTTCTTTTGTCACGTGCGATGTCAATCGCCGAAATCCTAAACACGAAATCCGAATGACCATAACATCCTCACCTTCCGCGAAGCGAGAATTCTCGCCTTTGGCGGAACTTTCTCTCTCCCTCGACCTCTCATTGAAATTCGAGACTTTCAGCAGGGAGAGGGAGAAGATGTATGCTGATGGCTCAAGCCTAAGGGTTCGAAAGTGAATAGAGAACGGTTTGAGGATATTGTGAAAGAGGCATTAAGGAACATGCCTGATTTCATTCGCGACAAACTGAAAAATATTGATATCGTCATTGAAGACGAGCCGGTCAGACATAAGTCTTTGCTCGGTCTGTATCAGGGTGTGCCATTGAAAAGGAGGGGTTTCTGGTATGGTAATGTCATGCCAGACCGGATTATTCTTTTCAAGAACAACATTGAACGTATCAGCCGCAATGAAAAGGAAATGGAGGAATGGATACACCGAGTTGTCATTCACGAGATTGGCCACTATTTTGGGTTCGGGGAAGAAACGCTGAGGAAGCACGGATACTAAAAGGATAGTAGGGAGTAAGCAGTAGGCAGTACGCAGCAAGTAGTCGTCAGTAGGGAGTAAGCAGTAGGCAGTAGGAAGTAGACAGCCCGCCCCGCTTCGCCTGGCGAGGCCGGGGTAGGCAGTGAAATTGGTATGAACTTTTCCGCTTGGAGAGGGATTATTAATGTAGGAGGCAGTATGAAAAGAGTGTTGTTTATTCTACCGATACTGTGCGTTTTTTATTGTGGAGCGCCAGGTGTTGAGCACATCATTACGCAAAAGGGTGGTGTGTTCGAAATCGATGGCATGCGCTTGGAGTTCCCAGAGACGAACGTTGTTGAATCGACCGCCATTGAAATCGACATTCAGAGCACGAGCAGAAGGACATATGAACAGGGTTTTAGACGGTTGGGCACTGCATTCACAATCACGCCACGCAATGTGTCTTTCAACGCACCAGCACTTTTTTCAATGTCGGTAGAGAATGAAAATACAGTGCTTGCTGCACAGATTGGTAACGGGTTTGTACCGCTTGCAAGCTCCACCGTGGATGACGGCGTACTGACTGCCCGCATCTGGCACGGTGGCACATACGAGCTCATCGAGACACCGCAGAGTTACGGTATCATTGGCCATTCGGGCGGAGAGCGAGCACTCCTTATTGTAACTGATATCTATGTGAGTGATCATGTTAAGAATCTTGCCCAGACGTTGAGAAAAGGTGGTTATCCCTTTCCTATCTGGACATTTGTGTATCCTGGTTCATGTTC
>DAOVBK010000006.1 GCA_030670605.1 Candidatus Stahliibacteriota bacterium | reverse complement strand
AGATTCAATCATCAACAGCGGCGCCACCGTTGAAAACGCCCTGTTTCATGAGTCAATCATTGGCGAAGAAGCAGTGGTCAAAGGCGGGCTCAAGAAACTGAATGTCAGTGATTCATCCATAGTTGAATTTCTATGATTCTTCAGTCTGTACTGCTTACTGCGTACTGCTTGTGCCAATTTTTCCCAAATCTTGATTTGGACGAGAAATCGATCATCCCGTCTTTCGAAAGAAATACGGGACTGCCTACTGTCGTTAATCTCAACCCTCCCGAGGTCCAGATTTTACTTCGATCAGGTCTTGAATTCGCATATGTTGAGGAATTCGACAGCGCTGCCGCGTACTTTGAAGAGATCATTGAGCAGTATCCTAAGAATCCTTCTGGTTACTTCTTCAAAGCTGCACTTCTACAAGTTAAAATGATGGATAGAAGTCAGTATGATGAAGAAGAAGAATTTCTATCACTCATGAGAATGGCAATACACCGGTCCGAGGACATATTGCAGCAAGAAAGCAACCTGTGGGCAGAATTCTACCTGGGAAGTAGCTACACATATCGAGCCGTCTATGAAGGTTTGAAAGGTAACTACTGGGAAACATTCAACTATGGTGTCAAAGGAGGAGGGATTCTCCAGGGCATCATCAAGAAGGACTCAACATTTTATGATGCATATTTAGGAGCCGGTAGTTATGAGTATTTCTGGGCACGTGCGTCGCGATATCTCCTCATTCCGAATCTTGGTGGTGGCAACGTGACAGAAGCTATCAGGAAACTGCACGTTGCAGCAGAAAAAAGTCTGTACTCAGGACCGACTGCGAAGAACTCCCTTGTCTTCATCTATGGTGAAGAAAAGATGTTTGCGTTGGCAGACCGAATCATTGAAGAGTTGCTCAACACCTACCCGCGCGGCAAGACGTTCCTGTGGAGCAAAGCAGAGCTGGATTTCAAAAAGGAAAACTATCGACATGCATTGCAAAGCTATGCAGAGCTTTTTCACGATACGATGCTGAAAACGCAAAGAATTACGCAAATCTTGCACAGAGCAAGCTGTATATGGGTAAATGCTACATTGAACTTAGCGAAAAGACAAATGCCAGAGCTGCGCTCAAAGACGTCATCAATTACAAAACACAGGCTGGTCAGTATCCAAAAATAAAAAACTACTCTCGCGAGGCATACGGTCTCCTCAGCCGCATCTTCTAATATATGCGTCTCCTCATTGTCTCCCTCAATGAAGAGCACTAAGAAACTATTGGTCATCACCTACTACTGGCCGCCATGCGGTGGCCCAGGTGCATTACGACCAGTCAAATTCGTGAAATACCTTCCACAATTCGGTGTCGAACCGGTCATTCTCACACGAAAGAAGATTGCTTATCACAGTCTTGACGAACATCTCGGGCAAGAAATTGCGCATGCAAAGGTCGTCGCGACTGAATCACTTGACCCGGCACGTATCCTCTATCTGCTCGGTATGAGACAGTATCATCCTCAAAGGTGGCAGAAACCCATAAAGCAGGCGATTAATTTCCCTGACAACAAACTCGCGTGGGTTCCGTTTTCATATAGTGCAGGCATCCGCGAAACGTATGACAGCATTTTTGTCACCGCACCACCATTTAGTGCGTTTATAACAGGTTACTACCTTGCCCGACGCACAAGAAAGCCGCTCGTTCTCGATTTCCGGGATGCGTGGCTTGAATTTCCTTTCATGCCATACACAGGTAGAATGCAGAGGGACTTTGCTGCTAGATGGGAAAAGAAGGTTATCAATGCAGCATCATGTATTGTCACCGTTGATGACAACATTAAGCACGCACTTGTCCAAAGACACCCGAGAGCGGCAAACAAAATATCTGTCATTCCCAATGGCTATGATCCTGATGATTTCGTGCCAAAGAAGAAAGCCAACACCTTTACTATTACACATCTGGGTACCGTAAGAAAAGAACGGAATCCAGAGCCTGCTCTGCGGGCAGTACAAAATCTGATCGTGTCTAACAGCATAAACAAAGATGACGTACAGGTACAGTTCATTGGCCACGTTGAAGGGCAGTACGGAAAAAATATAAAGAAATATCCTTTTGCCGCTATCACCGGACATCTTTCCCACAGGCATGCCTTACATGTATTCAGTGCTGGACACATCGGGCTGCTCATAACCACTGGTAGTGCGTATTTCTTTCCAAGCAGGCAGAATGAGTATCTCGCGTCAGGCTTGCCAATTCTCGTTTGTGGCACATCGAAAGGTATTCACCTTATAGAAAACGCATTCGACAAAGGTTACCCTGGCTGGATCTATGAATATGATGACATCAAAGGTATGCAAACCAAAATCCTTGAGCTGTACCATGATTTCAAGAAAAATAGAATATGGAAAGGGGAAACACCATACAAAGAATTCACACGGAAGAATCTGACAGAGAAGCTTGCGAAGTTAATCCACAACCTCTAGGGTCACGTGGTCAAATCTCAACATTCAACATGAATCTTTGATTCATCGATTACAGTGATAAAACACCATCGTAGTCTCGTATTCGTAGCTCGTCAGTCGTATTCGTGAATCATCTGCCCATGATACACGCTTGCACGGTACTTTTGCCTTTTGCCTTTTATCTTTTGACTTGGGAAGAAGGGGTCTGACCCCAGAATCTCCGCCATGTGCCACCCGCCATATGCAAAAAGGGTGCGCAAGCACCCTTCGCCTTGTACAGCAAGGCAGGAATCAGGACTCAGAAAACAGGGTACAAAAAGGAACACAAAAAACACTGAGCCCTAAGCCCTGTATCCTGTGCCCTCGCCTTGCACAGCAAGGCAGGAATTAGGAATCAGGAAACAGGGTACAAAAACACTGAACCCTAAGCCCTGTATCCTGTGCCCTATACTGGGCAGGGGAGGACTCGAACCTCCGAAGGCTTACGCCAGCAGATTTACAGTCTGCCCCCTTTGACCGCTTGGGTACCTACCCGGACTGGCTTATGGCATATTGCCAATGGCTTATAACAGATTTTTACATAAGCCGGGAAAGGGATTCGAACCCCCGACCTGAGGTTTACAAAACCACTGCTCTACCACTGAGCTATCCCGGCACAAATCTCAAAACCATATCCTCTGTAATACGGCACATATGATACACAAAAACCGAGCAAAGTCAAGAATATTCGAAAAACGGGAGTGCTTGATGCGGTATAAATGTTGGGTGAGGTACAAGGTAATTTACATTGCAGTAGGAAGAGGTAGGTTCCAAATTACACCTGTCCCCACCCAAATCTATTATCTCAAGAGTATCACCTTTTCGACCTGCTGATGATCAGTCGTTGATACCTGCACGAAATAGATGCCAGCAGGTACTGCATGGCCTGCTTCGTTTATCATATGAAACAAAAGACGTGGTTAGCTAGTCTGATGAAACCTCCTCTCACCCCCGAGTCCTACAAGAGAGTATCTTTAAACCTCATTTCAAAGTATACTGTCTATTGTGTAACATCTCCAATAAGCAAGAGAGCGAAAGTGCAATAATACCAATGCTTAACACAGAATACGTCGACGTGTGCATATTAGTACAAGAAATATGCAGATTTTTCTACAAAAGTAGACAGACTATATGCAGGGCCCACTGACTAATGCACAGATGTCCTCACAAGAAAAAGGGGTTGGCGAATCACCAACCCCGCAGCTTGCATTTATCTCAGCAGTATCGCTTTGTTGATTGTGCAGTAGTCATCAGCTGTGAAGTGGACAAAATACACACCAGCAGGAACAGTGCGACCATGGTCATCATCGCCTGACCAGGTAACTGTATAGTAACCAGCCGGATGTCTGTCTCGAACCAGGGTCTTGACCTTCCTGCCACTGGCGTCATAGACTGCCATTGTCATACACCGCGTAGCCAACAACATGTTCATTGTCAACTGTATTCCATTGCGCCATATCATTAGCCAGATAAACAAAAAGGCGGACGCGTGCACACGCGTCCGCCTTTGGTAAAATGATTGCAGTAACTATCTCAAGAGCACTGCTTTTATGGCACGCTCATAATCAGCCGCTTCGAACTTGACGAAGTAGACACCAGCAGCCAGACGACGTCCTGCGTCATCGTGGCCATCCCATACGACTTGGTTGAATGCTTGGATAGTTAGATCGTTGAACTGTCTAACCAGACGTCCTGCGATATCGTAGATCTTCAATGAAATGTTTTTTGACCTATCCGTATCTGCTATCTGATATTTGATGACGGTCATCTGTCTAAATGGATTGGGTGCGAGAACGTTCAAAAGCGTCTTAGTCGGCGTTGTGCTGTATTCTTCTCTCTCTTCGACCCCTGGCATTGGTGCCGAGGCGATATATTTCACGGCGAACTCATCAGTAACCGGCGCTGCGAGACTATCGTATGTTCCGTTATAGTAGTACTGCACGCCAACTGTTTCATCTGCATTCTCAATACCCATGGTCAGACTTCCTTCAACCTGGAATCCGGTCAGGTACTGGACAAGTATCTCGCCATCACCAGATGGAGTTGGATAGTAAACAGGGTCGTGCAGAATTATCTCGAACGTTTCATAATTACCGCCCGTAGGATAGTGTTCAATCATGTAATACTCGACAATGAACCGGTGATTCGTCGCATCATAATAGTAGTAGATATCACCCGGCTCGCCAGGGTTTGCTGGATGCAGGTAGTCCCATAACCCAGCGATCATAGCCGGAGGACCGTCAGTAAAGGGAATCGCAGAATTCGAGTAGTCGGTAGATTCGGTTGAATCCATGGCAACCCATCCATTTGAACTGATTGAAATCCGATCGTAGTCAATACCATAGTACTTGAAGGTGAACGGCAAATCGATCACAACAGTTTCATTTCGATCAAGGTCAAGCGATATGCCGGGATACGTCGACTGTGTAGAATCAATGGCGACCCAGTCAAACACAGGCGCCTGTGCGTATGCACCGCCCGAGTAGTAGGCATAATAATAACCTGTATCTGTTGGTGGCATTGCGCCGACAATCAGTGAGAAGTCAACCGTATCGATGTACACACCAGATTCAATAACGAGCGAAAAATCAACCGACGTACCAAACGGAATAGAACCGCCAGCATACACAGTATACGGATCACTCGCGTTGTCTGCGGTGTTGCCTGGATTCATGGTGCCATAACTGCCAGAACCATCAATAACACTTATGCCAGATGAAGATGACATCAGTGTCGCCATCACATCGTCTGCGACCGCAGCACCCGCGTTCATGAGCGTAACCACAATATTAGCCTGTTCGTTGGGATCCAGTCGACCATTATCCCATGACCCGCCGATGACCATCGCATCGTGAAACGTAATACGTGGTGCCGATACTTCTACTCCAGGATGGGCAATCCAGATGCTGTCGTTCTGGTCGTGGAACTCAATCGTGAAATCAATGACATACCCATCCGGACAATCATCAGCAATAGTGAAATCATAATACGGATTCGAAATCGTAGAATCACCATCTGCAGCAATGTCATTATACCAACTCGAGTCAGTAGTTATTGTGGTAACGTACGGATCATTCGTGGATAATATCCCGTACAGATTGTATACTGGGTCAACACCAATGTTCTTTGCATAGATGCCGAAATCAACCGCCTCACCCGGATTCGGATAACCATCACCACCCGTATCAAGGAACATTGTGCCGGTGACAATGAACGGACCCGACGTGACCGTGACGAGTGCATACCCTTCGTAATAGAGGTAATTGTTCGCAGTCACCGTTATGAACATCGTATCTCCCGGTGTCGTCGGAGAAACGGTAAGCACGGCGTTTCCGCTCGCATTGGTGTAGGCGGTCTCATACATCTCGTGTGGATTCTGGTCGCGCGCCCAGCAGCATACAAGTGCGTCTTGAACCGGAGTAACACCGTCATTGTCTTTCACGGTCACCGTATACGTTCCTGGTGCGGCTCCGACGAACGGATCATATGTCACCTCAAGGATGTCCGGCGTATTGGTCCATATTGGCATAGCGGGTTCACCGAGGAGATTGAATGTCCACTCGCAGTGCGCACGGATGCCGCTTACTGCACCGAAACTATGTTTTGCATAGACTATGGCGCTGCCAAGATCGTTTTGATTCTGGGTAAAAACACCATACCACCACCAGAGGTCAAGCTCTCCAGAAAGAGACATCGGACTACCAACATATCCCCAACCGTGCCGTGTATTGCCGTTGAATGCAATACCAGCTTGATTGTCATTATAGATCACCCAGTGTTCAGCAATGCAGTCATTGTAGTCCATGGCATTGGGCTCACAACCATCACTAATAATGATACACGGTTCATTGTCATTAGTGAGAAAATCAACATCTGTATTGGTTATGTACCAGCCATGATTTTCAGTACCAATGCCCATAAGTGTTACATTACAGTGGTCACTGTGATTAACGATATTCATCCCCTGATTCCAGTAGTAGAGCGCTGAGTCCCTGTGGTTACCACTATGACTATCATACACCTTGTTGATGTTGAAATATCCGGGCACATAGCTATCAACCGCCTCTTTGAGTTCTTCGGAATGGGTTGATGGACTCAGGTCCAGACCAATGAGCAAGATGTCAAGTGTATAATCATTAAGCAGTGGGTTCTTTTCGTACTTCAGAACCTTACCAATGAAGGTATTAATCTCCTCCTCGGTCTCGACCGATGCCCTGCCGACAATGACCTCATGTATCCAGTCATCATCAAAGTCTGAGTAGTACTGGTCACTCGGTGTTATCTGGTCGGGATATTCCCCATAGTAGTACCTGCGGCAGAACGGCACAATAGAACCTTCACCGCCCATGAGGAAATATACGGTGCCCCAATTCGTGTTTGCATCCATGACAAACTGGCGTATCTGCAGTGTGTCACCGGGTCCTGTGTAATTGGCATATATCCACTCGGTTGTCACGACCGTATCTTTATACCCTTTTTGTGTATGCCACTCCACGAGCGGTTCGAAGTATGAAGCAAATGCGCTCGAGGTAATGATCACATGCGTGTACGCACCAGGTGGTACGAGCAGAGATGGAGCACCAGGCTCTACCTGGACTACTACCTGCTCAGGATTGATGACCATTCGCTCGAGCATCTCCGTGTACAATCTACGCTGATGCTCAGTGAATGTGTGGTATTCCTCACAGTACGGATTATCCGCTATCGATGTAGCAACGCACTGTATCGTGATTTCAATACGCTCATGAAAAATGAGTTTCTTCTGTGCTGGTTGAACCTGGATAGGATAGACAGATATCCACACAATCTGCTGACCAGCAAGATTACCCTGTGATTCGAGACGGGCAAGCTTTGCTGGATAAAGGGCACTAGAACGATAGATAGCATCATCCGGTTCTACCTGTATCCCATTGTGCAGATAACCGATCTGCACTGGTGGCTGACCAGGCATGACAACAAACGTGCCCGGAATATCTTGTGTGGTCACAGCCCGGGCTTCTGCCCGTACTGCCCTCATGCCTGCAGGAAGGGCAATGCCAATGTACTTCGCGGGTACTACCGGCTTGCCCAACTCACTCATCATGCTTGCGCTTGTCATGCTGATCATATCATACTCACCAAGCGTGCCAAAACGCACATCCGAAACCGAGAAATCAACCGTATAGCTCACATCAGTAGCGGCGCTGGCAAAGGTGACATGCGACATAGTGAGCATAGTAATCAAGCATAAAAACCCTTTCATATACCTATGTATCATCTGTGTTACTCCTTTCTTCGCCTTCTTCCTCGAGGGCTACATATTTGTTATGTAGTTAGTTTCTCTTCCCTATCTTAGTAAAATACTCTTTTGTGTCCGTGCAAAATCCGGGCTCACTAACCGTACAAAGTAAATCCCGGCAGGAACTGCACGTCCTGACACATCAGTACCATCCCAAATCGTACTGTAGTACCCCGGCGTATGGATACTATTGAGTACTGTTTTTACAAGACGACCAGACGACAAAAACCGGCCTAATGTTCACAATGCCACTGTATTCATAATTACTCGCAGCAACAATCGTCTCATTGAGTCGTTTATCACGATGGTACACACTATATCCGACAATACACTCATTGTCAATGCCATCCCATTCAACCATACCGGTTCGCTGTTGCGGCTGTGGGATCGCAGTCAACATGATCTCGCCGACATCCTGGATATCAACGGTTCGGTCCAAGGTGATATCAACGACGGCAAAGTGATCAGTACCGTGTCTCAACGCCTCGACGAGCACGAGGACTCTATCCCCATCCGCCCATGGTGTCGCAAAATTGCCAACATCGAACCAAACTGCAGCCATGTCATCCTTGATTGCTCGACCACAACCGATCATCGTTTCAATCAGGACATCATACGGATCATCGGGACGATACGCGGTGAACACAATGTCGTCATAATCCTCCTTGCCATTAGCCATATGCCATGTGCCATCGGCTATGTGCCATCGACCATTGGCCATTTGCCAAGCAGGCTTCCGCGTCTGTTCACTCGATGAACCAACCTTTATCTCGATATCGTGTGCATCTGTTAGGTGTCGAACAACACCTGCTTTTGCTTCATTACTGTATTCTGTCGGATTCCACGTTGTGTCAGCGATGGTAACAAATCCGTATCCGCGACCGCGTACAATGTTGACATCAGAACCAGACCACTCGGTGAACAAGTCAACCCATATGCAACTCTCGAAGTACTGGTCATCGCGTAGATTAGTGATCTCAACAAGAGGATGACCACCCGGACTGAGATCATCGGTCAGGTCAGACACCGTCGTGTATGCATTACTCCAGGGGTAAGCTCACCCAGTTCTTATCGGTTGCTAAAGGGTTTTCATTCACGATAGTATGGAACACATAGCCCATGTTCGATTTCTTGCTTTTCCGGGCAGCAGTACTAACCGCTTCGACCAAATAGTAGTAGCTATCCGAACCGTTGATTGCTCCGCCATCAGTGTACGTTGTTCCCGGGTGTGCGGTCACACCAATTGAATCGGAGACATCAGGAATAAAATTAGGCGATATATTGCGGTAGACAACATAGTGGTCCGTTGTGAGTGGGTTACCGATTTCATCAGTTGTCACCTGTGTCCAAACAATGTGTGCATCAGTGCTTTGTTTTTGAACCTGGGCAATGTGTGGCGCAGCAGGTAACGGCTCTGTGATCACTGCGTATCCTTCATACGGAAGATAGTTGTATTCTGTGACTGTCACGTACATCGTGTCATCAGGCGTTGTCGGAGATACACCTAGCACTGCTGTCCCAGAAGCATCCGTGTAATCGGTCACATGCATCGGTGGCGTTTGACTTGGGACATAGCAACAAACGAGTGCGTTTTCCACCGGTGTGATGCCATCGTCCTCAGTGACGGTCACCGTGAAATCTGTAGTACCATCCGGTACAATGGTATCATGGGAAACCAACAAGACAGCTGGAATATCAGTCCAGATCGGCATTGCTGGATCACCGAGCAAATTCACATTCCACTCACATGCCTTATCCCAATCATTCGGTGTCGCGAACTGGTGTTTTGCATAGATGAGTGCCTTGCCAAGGTCATCCGTGCCTTGCGTGAACAGACCGTGATAGAACCAGAGGTCTATTTCACTGGACAACGAATACGGGTCACCACCATAGTACCAGCCATGCCTCGAATTACCGATGAATGCAACTGCTGCCTGGAGATCATTGTAAATGACAAAATGTTCGCCAATACAATCGTCGTAGTCAAATGCAGCCGGCTCGCAACCGCCAGTCGTAATAATTGATAGTTCATCATCATTGTTCAGATTATCAACTTCCGAGCTGCCCAATATCCACCCATGATGATGATAGCCAGTACCCATCCCGGTCTTGCCTGAGTGGTCCATATGATTAACAAGATTGTTGCCCATGTTAAGATAGTACTTCACTGAATCTTCATGATTCCCGCCATGACTGTCATACACTTTGTGAATGGTGAAGTAACCAGGGAAAAATGTCTCAATCGAATCTTTCAGTAACTCTGCGGATGTAGTATCATCAAGGTCGAACGCAGTGAGCAGTGCTTCGGTTGGATAGTTCGATACGGGTGGATTCTTTTCGTATTTCAGTAATTTATTTATGAAGATATTGATTTCCGACTCAGTCGTGCCTGACACGCGTCCGACATAGACTTCGTGTACCCAGTCATCGTCAAAATCAGAATAGAACTGACCGCTCGGCGCAATTTGGTCTGGATATCCGCCATAGTAATGCCGTTCACCATACGGTACGTCACTGCCTTCACCGCCCATGATAAAATACATCGTCCCCCAGTTCGTATGTGCATCAATCACGAACTCCCGTATCTTGGTGGTATCAGCAGACCCGCTGTAGTTCGCATATATCCAATCAGTGGTAATAATCGTGTCGCGTATGCCCTTTCTCATATGCCAATCAACGATTGGTTGAAAATATGGCTTGAGAGCAGTCGTCGTCACAATGACATGCTCGTATTGACCAGGTGGCACGAGCGGCGCCGGTCCGTCCATGTGAGGATCGATCCGCACTGCTTCAGGGTTAATCACCATTGTTGCGAGCATGTCCTGATATAGTCCGCGCTGCCGCTCTGTAAAGGTACGATACTGCTCGACAAACAGGTCGTCGGCAGCGGTCATCGGTGCACAGTGTACAATCAATTCGACATGAGTATGCAACGTGAGTTTTCGCTTGGCTGGTTCGTATTGCAGCGGGTAGACAGTGATCATCGCCATCTGCTGTCCAGCCAGGTTTGCCTGATGCTCAAGCGCCGCTAACCTCCCCGGATATGCAGCGTCGGCATTGTACACATCATTATCCGGTTCGACAGTCTGCGGAACATGATTCTGCAGCATAGGTCGTGGCGGTTGTCCCGGCATAACATAAAACGTTCCAGGAATCGTCACTGTATTAGATGACCGCACCTCAATGTGTGTTGCCCTCGTACCAGACGGAAGTGCGATGCGCACGTTTTTTGCTGGTAATACAGGTCTACCTAGATCAGATAGCACACTTACATCGGTCATACGGACCACATCATACTCATCCAATTTCGTGAACTTGATTTGTGACTGTGAAAATCCAATGGTATAGCGCACCTCAGATGTTGTGTGCGCACTCATCATACATGGTGTGACTATTAATAGCACGCATACCATTCCCATAACTCCTACACTCACCTGTGGTTTCATGTTTCACTCCCTTTTTTCTTCTCTACCCCTATCTTGCAGAAAGGCTTTGTTGATTGAGATAATCATCTCACAAAAATCACCTTCTTTGTTACTGCTTGTCCAGAAATGCTGACTTTAACAAAATAAAGACCCGCTGGAACAGTATGACCAGCGTGGTCTGTTCCATCCCAGACGATTTGGTTGGATGGTTTCATGGTTGGATAGTTCCATTGTTTTACTAAACGACCAGAGATGTCATATATCTTCAAACTAATCTCTTTATCCACTAACGGCGAAAGCCTAATACCTAAAGTCTGATGAAATGGATTAGGCGCGAGCATGATTTGCAATTGTTCTTCACCGGTGTATATTTCCTGTTCCTCAACGCCAATCGGCGAGAAGGATTGTACCGCATTGAGGTCAAAGCCCGCGTACTGGCCGGTCGTAAAATCTGCGTCATCAATAATTCTGACGTACCGAGCCTCACTCAGTCCAGTACCCGCCAAATCAAAAAAAGCTGTCCCTCCAGCACTATCGCACCGCTGCCATGGTCCTTGCCAACTATTGCTCACATACACATAGTAACCTTCTGTCAAACCATCATCAGCTTCATATACCACAAAGTCATTACCCGGGATATCAACAATGGGTGTTTGTGCTCCCATATCGAGGACGACGTACCCGTTCCGGCCAAGCGAGAAAGATTGTGAATCAGGCGGACCAAGTGTAAAGCGCGGTCGTGTTTTATTGTTCTCGGTATCATGATTCCTAAAGCGACACAAGACAACACGGAATGCATAGCGCACACTGGAATCCGGCGCAAGATAAACATCACCAAGTGCAATACTGCCTGTTGCCGGCACGACAACACTGTCGATTTGCTTGGACGTGTAACCATTGGCAAATACAATAACGTCATACGTACCCTGTTCAATCATCTTGTGAAAATCACCATTCTGCGGATCCGAATAGATGCAGATTCTATCGGGATTGAGGAACTCTATTCTTGCTAAAAGCGGCACATTGGTGAGCGAATCTTTGACTACGCCCTCAATACCCCACCCGGCACGCTCACATACAATCAACAATGCATCACGGTTGTCATAACAGATTTGATCGATCAGACTTGAGCTAGCAGGTTCAGTCGTTTCAATCGTCCATGCAAGCGCACCGGTCGTGCCAATAGTATAATCTTGCAGCGAGCCAGTCACCTGGTACCAGTCATACCCATTGATCACTGTCAGATTCGCAGCAGCAGCATACAGTGTGGAAAAATCAATAATAAACTGGCTGTCTGCTGGGTCAGCCTGGTGATAATCCCACGGATAGTTCACATACTGTGCTACTGAATGATAGTTGTATTCCAGTGCGATATCATTCTCTTCGAGATGCTGGATCATGACCTTGGTCTCGATCTGGGAATTGGGACTAGGACTCCCACCCCAGCCTCCCCAGAAAAATCCGTAGTCACGGTTCAAATCCACATCATTGATATTCCTGCGTGTGTTTGCTACTTTGCCATCAGGATTGATAGTCGGTGCTATCCAGAATTCGTGGTTGTTCACTAAATCCTGCACTTGCGAATTGCTTGCATAGTTGATCAATAGATACCGCAGAAAATAGAGTGTGACCTCGGTACCAATATGCTCATCACCATGCATATTACCGATTAGTCTGATCTCTGGTTCATTTTCTTCTATACCAGGATTGTCGGTTACGCGCATTGCCCAAATCGCACGTCCTTGCACACTGAATCCAAGCGTATCGAGCCTGCAGATGTCCGGGTAATCCTGAGCAAAAGAGTCAAGTACTGCGTACACTTGGTCATAGGTATGATAGAAACCGCGCTCAAAGATGTTATCTTTGTAGGCCTGATAGTCGTCGATAATGATATCGACCGAATAACCTGCTGCTTTCAGGTACTCTATTTCGGTGTCCTGAACAAGTACCTTTGCAAAATCCTTGCCCGCGTCAATAATCGTAATATCCTGGCGCGAGAGATCGTACACGTCGCTATGGTTTCGTAAGGGGATCGTGGCCAATTTCACAGTTTGACCCGCTTGACTGTAGGTTATTAAAATACAAAGTACCAAACAACTAATCCTCATAATTTCGCTCGTTTTATCAAGAGATGTTCTTCTCGAGATTTAGTTTACAGGTGGATTGATATATGCTTTCCCCACTCATCAACCCCTTAAGAACACACTCCATTCCTCTATTTGAGTATAGTAACTACGAGTATAATGTCAAGTGTTGAAATATCAGTGGAATTGCCTATACTTCAGGTAATGAAACACCGTAATCCTCTGCCGACAGTGGACATTATCATCGATATTTTGGGCAAAATCGTCCTCATCAAGCGAAAGAACCCGCCGCATGGATGGGCTTTGCCAGGTGGATTCATTGACTACAATGAGCCTGCAGAGCATGCAGCAATACGGGAGGCACATGAAGAAACCGGATTGAACGTACAGGATCTAAGACAGTTTCACGTCTATTCAGCACCTGAACGCGACCCACGCTTCCACACGATCACCGTCGTCTTCACTGCCCGAGCATCAGGAACACCGCGCGCAGCGTCTGATGCACAAGACATTGGTCTCTTCACCCGGGAAAACCTTCCTGAACTTGCCTTTGATCACAAACATATACTCGACGATTATTACGGTAAGCGATACTAGACAATCATTACAACTTCACCGCACAAATAGAATTCCACCTACCGCTCCCACTCTCTCGCACTTCGTATAAACCGTATCACATGAGCCCCTAAATACTACACGCATTCTGGTAATTACCAGAATACCGGAGTGATTTTACATTCTTGAAACCAGGCGGGTCTTGCCTATACTTATGCACATGACTCTACCACAGGATGTTGAAAAAGCCATTCTTAAAATCCTTGCTATTCATGATCTACAATGGCGTACAGCAAAGATACACCAGAAGAGACTTGGTCAAATAAGGAGACAGCTGCGCACACTCTCTGATAACTTCGCGGAATCAATATCTTCAGAAGAGAAATACGCTGACGCTTATTTGGCATATAACGTTCCCAGAAATTTCATGGAGGCAATGATAATCGGAAGGGAAGTTGCGGCTTTTGCTCCACATGTATGCAACAAAGAAAATATCAACATCCTTGACATCGGCTGCGGTGAGGGCGCTGGTATGCTCGGTCTATACTACAGTCTGCGGAATTCTCAGGATTTTGCATTCACCGGCATTGATACATCAGCACTATTGCTCAAAGAATGTCGAAAGCTCACAAATCTCTTGTTCAGGGAAAGCAATATACGCATCACCTTACGAAAACAAAATGTATCAGACGGTCTACTTCCGACCAAACAGAAATTCGATATTATAATCCTTGCACATTCGCTCGCTGAGATGTATCCGAAAAGCATACCGATACGATTCATACATCGACTCTTCAGGAATGTTACAGAGAGCGGGCTTACAATCATCATCGAACCCGCCTTGAAACAACTATCGCGTAGACTCACTGATCTCAGGAATAACGTTATTGCCGACAGGAAGTTGTCCGTGCAGCTACCATGTCTTCACAATCGGGAATGTCCCCTTTGCAATATCAGAAAACAAAAGGAGTGGTGCCATCAGTCCATCCGGTGGCAACCGCCCGATTTCATGGAAATTATGAACCAAGGTCTGAACAGAGAAATACGCACACTCAAGTTCTCATACCTCGTTATCTCAAGAAAAGATTTCTCGGTACCGCACGAAAATCAGCACCTGGTCATAAGCAATCTGCTTAAAGAAAAAGGAAAGCAGAAATGCTTTCTCTGTACACCTACAGGGCGGATGGAACTCGTGCGATTGAATAAAAATAGAACAGAGTGCAACAAAACGTTCGGGAGGATACGAAAGGGAGATATGATCTCAGTTAGACATCTCGTAGAAAAAAGAGGCTACTGGCACGTAGCCCATGATACAGAAATTCGCATCCATCATAGCAAACATTCTTAGTCAATGAGCTTAAGGTACGCTCTGAAATCATCGCCTGCGATTCTTTCTGAAAACCGACTAGACTGAACACCACACTCAAATAATGTGCGCGGAATAATTACTTTGCGCACAACAGCTTCACGGTCTGCCCAGTTGCGCTCTCGCAACAGCGACTATCTTATCGCGTGCATTCATTTATCTCAAATGCACCTTTCCCAACATAGACACACGTGCCGCCGATCTCGACTGTGTATATGTTGTTTTTCTTGTTACCCCTCATGAGTATCTTCGATAAGTTGATTCCCGGCGTATGGTACATCAGTAAGAACATCGACAAAAAGACATTCTTTCTTCATGATACCTCAATCGTGTGTGATGATACTAAGCGCGCTGCTCTTCTTTTTCTTCTTTCGGCGCGTAGTGCGAAAACTGCATTGTGCATATACCATGTCCCTGACTCACTGATCTTAGATCAGTCGCGTAGCCAAATGATCGCGCGAGAGCGAGGCTCGCGGTGATTATCTTCTCCTTCTTATTCGTCTCAATATTTACTATCTGACCCTTTCGGGCGTTCAAATCATTGATGACGTCGCCAACATACGTATCTGGCACGATAATCTCCAATGACATAATCGGCTCGAGGAGTACTGGTTTGCCCTTCATGAAGGCATCTCGAAATGCCATCTGTGCAGCCACGGTGAATGCGAGTTCGTTTGAATCAACGGCGTGGTACGCGCCATCCAGGATAGCAACCTCAACGTCAATAACAGGGTAACCCCAATGTACACCAACCTTTGTCTGTTCCTTAATACCTTTCTCAATCGCTGGTACGAATTCGCGTGGTATCCTCCCCTCTTTCAATCTGTTCTTTATGACAATACCCTGCCCTGGTTTAGTCGGCATGATTGACAACGTTACCACACCATACTGCCCTTTGCCACCTGTTTGTTTAATGAATCGCCCCTCTGCGCGTGTCTCTTCTGTTATTGCCTCACGGTATGAGACATGTGGTTTGCTCACATTACACGCAACGCCGAATTCCCGTTTTAGCCTATCGACAATGATATCAAGGTGCAATTCACCCATTCCCGAGATGATACGCTGCTGGGTTTCTTCATCCGTTCTCACTTTGAATGTCGGGTCCTCAATCTGCAATGTCTTGAGCGTATTATCCAGCTTCGCATCGTCCATTTTTGTTCTCGGTTCAAGAGAAACGTAGATGACGGGTTCAGGAAACTTCATGGGTTCAAATGATATAGGATGTTTTGTGGAACATAGTGTATAACCAGTTTTGCATTCTCTTAGCCCGATGACCACGCCGATCTCTCCAGCCGAAAGCGTCTGTTGTTCTTGGCGCTTATTCGCGTGCATGAGCAAAAGTCTCCCCACTCGATCAATACGCTTCGGCGGAAATACGAGTATCTTGTCACCACGCCTCACCTCGCCCGAGTAGACCCTGATATAATACAACAAGCCAAGGTGTTGGTCAGTCTGTGCCTTGAACAGGAATGCAGAAAACGGTTCATCGACCGACGGCTTCCGTGTCTCTGCTTTTAAGGTCTGCGGGTTGAATGCCGAGACCAGTGGCGATTCAAGTGGTGACGGAAGATAGTCAATAACAGCATCAAGTAGTGTCTGAACACCCTTGTTTTTCAAAGCACTGCCACAGAATACAGGGAAGAAATGCCGTTTGATCGTACCGTCTCGTATTGCCATCTTGATCGTCTCGACTGGGATATCCTTTTTGGCAACATATTGATCGAATATGTGTTCATTATGTTCAGCAACAACCTCACATAATTCAGTACGATACTGCTCTACAGACTCTCTGTATACCTCTGGTATTTCTTTTTCCGTATACGTGGCCCCGAGTGTCTCTTCTTCCCAGTAGAGCGCCTTTTCTTTGAGAATGTCAATGACACCGTAGAATACATCATTTTCTGCAATCGGGATTTGAAGGATGAGCGGCTTGAGCGACAGTTTATCTTTCATCTGCTTAATAACTCTGTCAAAATCAGCGCCGATTCGGTCCATCTTGTTCACAAAAACAAGACGTGGCACATTGTATCTATCTGCCTGATGCCACACGGTCTCACTCTGCGGTTGTACGCCACCCACTGCACAGAATATCGCTATCAGACCATCGAGCACTTTCATCGACCGCTCAACCTCAACCGTAAAATCGACGTGTCC
>DAOVBK010000142.1 GCA_030670605.1 Candidatus Stahliibacteriota bacterium | reverse complement strand
GAAGCCGGTCGATAAATTCACCATTGGTGACATTCTCGGGTTGCAGAAAAAACACAAGAAAGAAGAATAGTTTTATTCATTCATTGCCAGCGTTTTGCGCACGATTTACAACATAGGCTGCAAGCTCAATCAATACGAAGGGTATTGTCTTCTCGAGAAATACTCTGATATTGAAAACCTTGTTGTGGTAAACACGTGCTGTGTTACCAAGGAAGCTGAGACAAAATCGTTGCGCAAGCTGCGGTTTGCACTCAAGAGATATCCCCAGAGCACTGTTATCGCGACTGGTTGTGCATGTCGCCTCTCACGAGACAAGTTCTCTCTGGCTCATAGAATCATAGACAATGTCGAACGGAACCGTCTGATACGGGGAATATACCCACATCCGGACAGATCACGCTATTTTCTTAAAATACAAGACGGGTGCAATGAGACATGCACGTTCTGTATCGTGCCGAAAGTTCGCGATACTGTGGTGAGCAAACCGATCGAAATAGTCACGGATGAGGTGTCTTGGGCACGGCACTGTGGGTATCATGAGATTGTCCTCGTTGGTGCAAACATTGGTTTGTACGGCACAGATACAGGAACGCGGCTGCATGAACTATTGAAAGCCCTCAGTACTGTCCAAGATTTGCCGCGAATACGGTTGTCATCAATTGAACCGAAATCTATGGATGCTGAGCTTATTGCGTGCTTAAAAGATCTGCCCTTTTGCCGTCATTTTCACATTCCACTGCAGAGCGCTAACAACATGATACTCGATCGTATGAACCGGGGGTACACAGTTGAACATCTACAGAACATTATTGAACTCATAAAAGCCCACTTTGATGACTGCGCGATTGGTGGTGATATTATCGTGGGATTCCCTGGTGAAGGAGAAAAAGAATTCCAATCCACGTACCGATTCGTTGAGACTAATCCGTTCACGCATCTCCATGTTTTTCCGTATTCCGTGCGACCGGGTACAGTCGCATGCACGTTCGGTGATGAAGTGTCGCGCGAGGAAAAGCGCCGGCGTTTGTGGCGGTTAAAGAGACTTATTGAGCGAAAGAACTATGCATTCCGAAAGCGTTTGCGTGGTAAGACGTTGCATATTATTGCTGAGCAACAAGAAGGTTTTGTATCTGGTATGACCGACAACTACATCCGGGTTGACATAGACAGTGATTGTACTGAGCGGGAGCTCTGTGCAGTCATGATAACACGTGCCACATGTGAAAAGACATACGGTACGAGAGTGAGTACATAGTGCGCGTTCCTCTGCGGTTTTTTATCAAAACCTTT
The DNA here is from genome assembly GCA_030670605.1 of Candidatus Stahliibacteriota bacterium. Classification (GTDB taxonomy): domain Bacteria; phylum Hydrothermota; class Tepidihabitantia; order SM23-42; family SM23-42; genus DAOVBK01. The sequence continues at coordinate 3,595 of DAOVBK010000142.1, read as the reverse complement.
GGCTGTCAGATGAACAAGAAAGATAGCGAGATCATTGCGGCAGTCCTTACACAGAGTGGTTACGTGCAGGTTTCTGATGAGGACACGGCCGATGTATTCATTGTTAACACCTGCTCTGTACGCGAGCACGCTGAGCAGCGCGCCCTCGGTTTTATCGCGGGCTTGAAGCACTGGAAGCATGCGCGACGGGTCGTCGCTGTTGTCGGTTGTATGGCAAAGCGATTGGCGCATGATATCGCGACGCGGTTTCCATTTGTCGATATTATTCTGGGCCCGGATGCGTACCGCAAGATCGTCACGTTCGTCGAAGATTCGTTACACGGCACGCGCATCCTCGAGACAGAGCTCACTGATGAAACCTACTGTGGTATTTATGCGAGCAGCACTGCAGTGACCGACTTCGTGTCAATAATGCGTGGGTGTGATAATTACTGCTCATACTGCGTTGTGCCGTACGTTCGAGGACATGCGCGCTCGCGTCCGTTTGACGATATCTGTCAGGAAGTAGAAAATCTGGTACAGCATGGGGTTAAAGATATCACCTTGCTCGGGCAGAATGTCAATGAATATTGTCATGGCGAGGTCAGTTTTGCCGGGTTGTTGAGGTCTGTCGCAACTATTCCCGGTGTCTTTAGATTACGTTTTTTAACGTCACATCCAAAAGACCTTAACAACGAAATCATAAATGCAGTCAAAAAATGTGATACGCTGTGCGAATGGTTCCACATACCGATGCAGTCAGGGAGTAATCGGATTCTGCAACTCATGAATCGGTGCTATACGCGTGAGCGTTATTTGAATCTCGTCGCACGAATCCGCCAGGCAATCCCGTGCGCAACTATAACAACTGACCTCATTGCGGGTTTTCCCGGTGAAACAGAGGATGAGTTTTTCGAGACGTTAGATCTCATGAACACAGTCCGCTTTGATGATGCATACCTGTATCGCTACTCAGTGCGGGAAGGCACAAAAGCATCACAGTATCCGTCTCTTCCTGAAACAGTTGTGAAACGACGGCTACAAGAGATGATTATGTTGCATGGCAAAATCATGGTTGAGAAAGCGCACGAGATGTATGGAAAGGAATATGAGATATTGATCGAGGCACCAGCAAAAAACAACGCATCCAGGGGCAAAACCCGCGGCAATAAAGACGTCGTTGTGCATGAACATTTGAATCCTGGCAGTGTTGCTAATGTCATAATCAATGACGTACGGGGCAGGACTGCGATCGGTACGATCAAAAAAGGAGCATGACGCGATGGAGAAGATTAACCGCTACATTGACCAGACGATTCTCAAACCAGAGACGACCGAGCAGGATATTGTGGCATTTCTGAAAGAGATGAAGACGTACCGGTTCTTTGCGGCATGTGTGAATCCATGCTGGGTGAGATTCGTGCGCACAGAACTGCCACAGGATATCAAGGTGTGCAGTGTGGTCGGTTTTCCGCTCGGTGCGTCGAGTACCAAGGTAAAGGCGTATGCAGCTGCTGATTTGGTAGAGAACGGGTGTGATGAAATAGACATGGTCATGAACATAGGGAAACTGAAAAGTAAGGATTACAAATACGTTGGCCAAGAAATCCGGATCATTGTCAAGGCAATCCCAGGTAAGGTGCTCAAAGTGATCATTGAAACCTGCCTGTTGACAGATGAGGAAAAGAAGGCAGCTGCGCGCATTATCATGGAAAAAGGAGCACATTTCGTAAAGACTTCAACAGGATTCTTAAAAAAAGGAGCAGAAGTCCGCGATGTTACGATGCTGCGCAATATTGTCGGGCCGGATTTCGGGGTCAAAGCCTCGGGTGGCATACGGGATTATGCATTAGCAAAGACGTTCATACAGGCGGGCGCAAACAGGATCGGTACATCAGCGGGTGTGCAGATCATGCAGACACTGGAGCGTGGTTAGACTGATCAGAAGCAAAGTTTATGTACAGATTTGTCAAGAGCGTATGTTTTAGACGTATTGTTTAGAATACCGATGTTTTTCCAACTTACCCCTTGACAATTCTTGATTTATCACTATAATAACACGTGAAAAAACGTGCTTTTTACGAAAGGAGGTGCAACTAAATGACGAAAGTCACTGTTTACAATGGCGAGTCCTTTGAGAATGCGATTCGTCGCTTCCGTAAATCAGTAGAGCGTGCTGGCATCCTGAGAGATGTCAAAAAGCATGATATCTACGAAAAACCGAGCGAAAAGCGTAAACGACGCCTGATTGCGGCGCGTAAGAAAGAAATGAAGAGGCAGAGGGAGGAAATATAGGCAGAGCCCATGCCGAAGAGGTCTTAGAACTCCCCAAAGTCCTCATCATCCTAGCCAACTCCTGCCAGATTGAATCGAGCAAAGACCGTGCCCGGTCGATTTCACCGCTTAAAACACTGGCTGATGTCCAGTTTGAACTTATGCGGGTGAATGATGTCCTGAGGCTTGGTGAAGTCATTCCTCTGTTTATACCAATGGAGCCGGGCATGCTCACTGAGAAGCTCAATAGTCTGCCTTATCTGGCGGTCGAAGAGCTGGTTCAATTGAGGAATTGGTTAATGTTTGTGAACAAGGAAAAGAAAAAGCGCGCGTCGAGCTCAGTGAGAAAATACTTTAATCAAATGGGTGATTATGCACGGCCTGTCGAAGAAATTAACAAGTATATTGATGATAATTCTCAGATAAAGGATAATGCCACTGAGGAGCTATATCGCATTAGATTGCAGATACGTAAGGTGAAGAAAAGAGTGCAAGACACGCTAAACAGTCTGTTGATGGAACACGCGCATCTCTATACTGATAATGCTACTATGATCAGGAACGGGAAGCATGTCCTTCCGGTAAAGCGGAACTTCAAGAAGAAGTTCCAGGGTATAGTGCATTCGTATTCGAACTCAGGCGAGACAGTATTCATGGAGCCATTCGTGATTGCTGATGATTCTGCGCGACTTCTTGAATTGCACGAACAGGAAAAGGCTGAGATTCAAAAGATACTCATGTACATAACTGCTACTATCGCTTCAGATAGTGATCAGATCGAGGCAGATATTGAGGCAATCATCGACCTTGATCTTCTTTTTGCCAAAGCACAGTATGCAGATGGCCTGCATGCGACGATGCCGGTCTTTGATGCGCAGTTGAACATTGTGAACGGGTATCATCCTATTCTTCGCAAAATAGCAGAGGATGTGGTACCGCTCAATCTGAAAATGGATGTTGACAAGAAGATACTCCTCATTTCGGGCCCGAACGCAGGAGGTAAGACTGTCGTTCTTAAGACCATTGGGTTGCTCGTACTTATGGCAAAGTGTGGTTTGTATGTGCCGTTTGACGAGGGAAGTACAATGCCGTTTTTTGAGGAGGTCTATGCAGACATTGGTGATGAGCAGAGCCTGGAATCTCGTCTTTCAACCTTTGCCGCGCATATCAAACAGACAAAGAGTGCACTTGATTCAGACTCTTACTCGCTCGTACTTCTTGACGAGCTCATGAGCCAGACGTCAGTTGAAGAGGGTTCAGCACTCGCAACTGCCATCCTCGGTGAGTTTGCCGGTAAGAGAAGTCTTGTCCTCGCGACAACGCACAACGAGGATCTGAAACT
>DAOVBK010000177.1 GCA_030670605.1 Candidatus Stahliibacteriota bacterium | reverse complement strand
CTTCAGTTCTTTGCACTTCTGAACAATATCTTGCCTGGTCACCTGCACAGTCTCTTTGCTCTCCCGGATATAGATATCGAATCTATCCTCTTTGAGTCCTTTGGGTCCAATCGTCACACGGAGTGGAATACCAAGCAGCTCAGCGTCATTAAACTTTATGCCCGCGGATATGTCCCGGTCGTCTATAATAGCAGAAAATCCCTCCTGCGTCAATGCCTTGATAGTCTCATCGGCAGCACTGTTGATGGCCTTGTCGAACGGATTTAAAATAAGTATATACACCTCACACGGGGCGATCGAAATAGGCCACACTGCCCCCTGCTCATCTCCCTTCTGTTCACATGCACACGCCATAATGCGCTCAAGACCGATACCATAACTACCCATGACAATGGGCTTCTCAGCACCCTGCGAATCGAGGAACGTTGCGCCTAGTTTTGCCGAATACCTTGTACCCAATTTAAAGATGTGCCCAAGCTCTAATCCACTATGTAGTGCGAGGTCACCACCGCAGTTATGACATGTATCACCTGATTTCACCTTTTTTACATTCAGGTATCCTTTGACATTGACATCCCGCGCAATACTGAGTCCCTTCACGTGATAGTCATTCTTGTTTGCGCCGGTAATCATCCCTGTAGCACCTTTGAGCAAGTCATCAACATATGCATCAATATCCTTGCCGACCGGACCAATGAACCCAGGTTCAGCGCCAAAATGCTGTATCACTTCTTCTGGGGATGCAGGTTGATATGCAAAACCAAACGTACTTTGTATCGTACTCTCATTTATCCCGTAATCACCCCGCAGTAATATCAGAATTGGTGGTTTATCTGGTGCAGTATAGAACATGCTCTTTACAAGATTACTTGGCTTCACCTTGAGAAATGCACTCACGTCTTCAACACTCTTCTTACCAGGTGTGTGGACTTCTTCAAGTTGCGTGTCTTCATGACCAATGAACTCACCCTTACCCTCTGCTGCTTCAAGATTTGCGCGGAAATCGCATTCTGTACACGCGACAATTGTATCTTCACCTCCTGGCACGCGGGCCATGAACTCATTCGATTCGCCCTTACCCATGAGCCCGCCGGAAGCAGCGACAATCTCAAATTCGAGCCCGCAACGTTTGAAAATGCGCGTGTACGTCTCTCGATGAAGTTTGAAATTTATGTCTAACCCTTGCTCATCTGTGTCCAGGCTATATGAATCTTTCATCAGGAATTGACGCGAACGGATCACGCCGAACCGTGGTCTCATTTCATCCCGGTACTTCATCTGAATTTGATACCAGATTTGTGGCAGGTCACGATAAGAACGAATACGGGTACGAGCGATCTCGGTAATGATCTCCTCGTGCGTAGGACACAAGCAATAGTCTCTCCCTTTTCTATCCTTGAAACGGAACATGTCATCGCCATACTCTTCCCATCTTCCTGACTTCTCCCAGATCTCCCGTGGTGAAACTGCAGGCATAAGCAGCTCTTGCGCGCCGATGCGGTCGAGTTCCTCGCGTATGATCTTCTCAATGTTCTTGATAATACGCCAACCAAGGGGCAAATAAATATGCACTCCAGAGGCAAGTTGTTTGATGAAACCACCGCGCAACAGAATCCTGTGACTCTTAGTCTCTGCCTCTTTGGGCTCATCACGAAGCGTAGCGATGAGAGATTTATCAAATTTCATAACGATGATTATACTGATATTTGAGGTTGAAGTCAACAGAAATACATGGGAAAGGGTTAAGGTAAGGATGCTGGAGATCGTACTGGTGGCTCGTATTCGTATGTCTGCGATTACGAACGACGATATACGATGACAAAATCCAGCTTCCTAACCCTGACCCATAGCATGCGCATAGGCATTTCGGGTTTGCTGGGTGGAAGACGCAGTATTGACGTGCACTAACCTCAGAATATACTCATGTATGTCTTTCGGTCCTGTCTGGCTCATGCAACCGATCCCCTATTTTGGAGAACAACTGACAGGGAAATGGCTATTTGAACCGAAAATCGACGGCTGGCGGCTCCAGATACTCCACCACGCACATGGTCACACTGAATGCTGGGGACGCAGACTCGAAAACAAGCCAAACTGGTCGCATAAGCTGCCCATAGTAACAAAGGCAGCACAAATGTTACCTGAAGGAACGCTCATTGACTGTGAGCTATCTTCCACAGGTGGCAGACGTTTCATACCGTCTCTTTTCGCAAAAAAACCCAAGGTCAAGCCAATTGTCTATATTTTCGATGTCATCTTCCTTGCCAACAAGAATATCAGTAAACGAATGCTGAAGAAAAGGAAGCAGATGCTGAGCGAACTGCAACTCACACAACCATTGATCCCGGCCCTCGGACAGCCGCTGCACAACATAAAAGCAAGTATGCAGGAAGCAATCGCGCACGGTCATGAAGGCATTGTCATCAAGAAATTGAATTCACCATACTTGATAGGCAAGGATGCACCGATCGCAACGGAAAATTGGCGGAAGGTGAAATAGTAACCAGTTGAGAGACGATAGATGAGAGTTCGTATTCGTATATCGCAGTTCGTATTCGTACAAGAACGAGTACAAAACACGAATCACGAATACGCTCTTGAAGCTTGGTTCTTGGGGCTTGAAATTTGCTTAGAGTTTAGAGTTTAGGATTTCGAGTTTAACAGGAGGTTCTATGGCGGTCGGTAGATTTCAAATCATGGCAACACTACAAGCAGCACGCGCATATGTACTCGGCATGCCGGTTGCTTCGGCAAAGTCATTCGGGCTACAGCGGGCGGTTTTTTACGCAGCTGCAAAGCGAGGATTCAAGGGCAAAGGTACGGCGGGACCACCCAGGCAACTCGTTTTGAAGGACCAGAAGATGACGAGCACGAAACTTGCAAAAATCAGGAAGTCCTTCACAATGACAACGGTCGGCGATGAAGCAGCATACAGCGTTGAAATCGATGGTAAGAAACTATTTGTTATCGGTAATGAAATAAAAACAAAAAGGGATTTCAACAAACAAATCGAACAACGATTTAGTACGTATTTCAAGGATGCGTGGAAAGAGGCACTCGCAATCTGTAAAGGATACGACAAAGGCGTACTGCTGTCACAACGGTACTTCTATGAAACGGTTTACAAACCACGCCGCGATGAGCTCGCGAAAAAATGGACTGGGAAAGCACAGGTGTAGCATTGACTTCACACGTGAGAAAACTATAATGAGAAGGAGAAATAATGAAATGTGAAATCTCGTACTGGGCAAAACCCGGCAGACAGAACACTGAAGAAACAATCCGTTTAGCGTTGAAACGGGCACACGAGTTGAAAATAGAAAATTTCGTCATTGCTTCGTGCAGCGGATGGACGACTAAGGTGTTGCTCCACAAAGGAAAAAACATCCATATTGTGTCGGTTACGCATGAGGCAGGATTTCGCAAACCGGGCGAATCTGAAATGACCAAGAAAACAGTTGATGAACTAAACAAACATGATGTTTCAGTACTCACGACCACACATTTCCTTGGTGGTTTTGACAGGGCAATCAGATTCAAATTCGGCGGAGTAGAACCGGCTGAGCTGGCAGCGAATACGCTTCGGATTCTTGGCCAGGGAATCAAAGTATGTGTCGAAGTAACAATAATGGCAGTTGATGCTGGCCTCATTCCCTATAACAAAGAGATCATGTCCATTGGTGGCACTGGTAAAGGCGCAGATACGGCCATAGTCTGTTTGCCAAAACACGGCAAGGATTTCTTTTCATTTGATGTACGTGAAATCATCTGCAAACCCCGTGAGCGATAATGAAATCGAAAGTTGCTGTTGTCAAAACATCACCTGAGACTGTCCTCGATGACATAGACCGGGCGTTACACCTCGCGGACGTCGAGAAATTCCTGCCGAAAGGCGTTGCAACACTGCTGAAAGTGAACATAACATGGCACTATTACTACCCCGCATGCTCAACAACGCCGTGGCAGCTTGATGGTGTGGCATCGGCACTCGAAAAACGTGGATATGAAGATCTCATACCCGCACAGAATCGCACCGTCGTGATCAACCCAAAACTCGGTGCGGCTAACAATCACCTGGTTTCGGTTATGAAAAAACACAATCTCGAATTC
>DAOVBK010000232.1 GCA_030670605.1 Candidatus Stahliibacteriota bacterium | reverse complement strand
CCAAAACCATACATGACCTGGCGATGCTCTATCCTGCAGTACGATCAATTGGTGTCGTTCCTGTCGGAAAAACGAAATACGCACGATCAATACCGGCTATTACAGATGAGGTAACCCAGGAAACGATCGCACGCGTCGAATCGGCACATGCAACGTATAGAAAGCAGCATAACAAGGGACTTGTGTACTGTGCAGACGAATTCTATATCAGAATGAAGATGTCCATTCCGCCTTCAGAATACTATGATGACTTCCCTCAATACGAGAATGGCATTGGAATGGTGCGCGCCTTTATTGACGACATGACCAACATCGGATCGAACACAATAGCAAACGGCAGATTCCTTATCCTCACAGGTGTGCTCGCGTATCCATTTATCTGTCAGCTGAGAGATAGATTGCGACAAAATGACAGATACAGGGGCACCATAGATGTTAAGGCCGTTCCCAATACATTACTTGGAGATTCAGTAACCGTATCAGGTTTGCTCAGCGGTAATGATTTTCTAACAACGATTCGCATGACACAAAAACAGTACGACCGCATTATCCTGCCGCCGAATTGTGTGAATGATGCTGGTGCATTCCTTGATGACCAGCAGTTAGATGATGAACGAATTACCATCAGTCCACACACCATCAAGGAGCTTATCACATGCCTACAGTAGTCATTGTCGGCAGGAAAAATGTTGGCAAATCGACAATCTTCAACCGGCTGACTGGAATGCGCTTGAGTGTGGTCCATAAGGAACCTGGTGTTACACGCGACCGGGTGTATGGTGAAGTCGAATGGTGCGGCACGACATTCGACATCATAGACACCGGTGGTTTTTTTCCCAATGAGGAACACGCACTAGCTAACCAAATCAACAAACAAATCGATATCGGCTTGCACGAAGCAGATCTTATCTATCTTGTTGTTGATGGCAAAGAAGGACTAACGCCAGCTGATGAAATCGTCTGTCAACACGTACGCAAATCAAACAAACCAGTATTTCTTCTTATCAACAAAACTGACTGCAAAGAAAGTAAACGTAATCTTCCCGATTTCTCGCGACTCGGCATTATAGATAGTTTCGAAGTGGCAGCTGAACCAGGAATCGGTTTTGGCCTCATCCTCGATAAGACCATAGAGCTTCTGCCGCATGAATATAGGAAGAAGAAAGAAAAAACAATAAGAATACTCATTCTCGGAAGACCGAATGCGGGCAAGTCAACACTACTCAATGCCATGACCGATTCAGAACGCGCAATCGTTGATGAACAACCCGGGACGACCCGTGATGTGCTGAATGCTCAGTTCCGCTACAACAGCACGAAAATGGAAGTCATTGACACATGTGGCCTGCGCCGACGAACACGAATCAAGACATCAATTGAATTCTATTCGATGTTACGCGCAATACGCGTGATTGACCATGCAGATATTGCTATTCTGCTCTTCGACACAACACATGGTGTTGTTGACCAGGACCGTCGAATCGCCACAATGGTTTTCTCCAAAGCCAAAGGCCTTATTATTGCACCAAACAAAATCGACCTCATTGAGAAAAGCAATAGAGACAAAATCATTCCCTCAACTTACAAATCGTTTGTTTCCCTCGATTTTGTACCGGTCGTACCGATATCAGCGAAGAATCGGGACGGCATAGAAATGCTCCTCAATCACATCCTCAATACTATCCGAGAAAGCAAGAAAGTGGTCGAAAAAGATACGCTCGAAACGCTCACAACGCATCTACAATCACCAACAGGAGGCCATATTCTTCATTTGCGACAAATAAAAACCCAACCACTGATCTTCCGTGCAACGGTTACGACGAGTGTGAAAGAAAGCTACGTCAAATACCTGCGGAACATGCTCCGTAACTCTTTTGGCTTCAGCGGTGTGCCGATACTCATCAGAACGCGCGTTGTGAAAAAGAGGCGGCGATGATAGTATCGTGTATTATCGCATTTTTACTCGGCGTGTGTTTTGGTGTCATTCCGTTTTCGTATCTCATCGCACGAATCAGAGGTATAAATCTCAAGAGTACAGGAAGCGGTAACATCGGTGCAACGAATTTGGGGAGGGCCATGGGGTTACCCTTTTTTATAATTGGCTTTGTCCTCGATGGCCTCAAAGGTTTTGTGCCGGTCATCCTTGCACGGAGTCTTGCATATCCAGCCGCCTGCGCGGGAGCAGGTGCCATACTCGGACACATTTTCAACCCGTTCTTCACATTTCGGGGTGGTAAGGGTGTGTCAACAACGATCGGCGTAGCACTTGCCCTGATGCCACGTTCTTTCGTCATTGCGATGGCTGTGTGGGTTATAACCTACTTTGTGACGAGCATTGTCTCGCTTGCTTCCCTTACTTTCGCGGTTTTTCTTGTACTCATGAGTTTCATCTTTGCCGAAGCAACGCTGTTTGATAGAATCTTCATAATAGTAATGGCATTTTTCATTATCGTTGCCCACCGATCAAATATCAAAAGACTGCTGAAGGGGCAGGAACCAAAAACGAACATCTGGAGAAAACAATGAATCTAAGCATACTCGGTTGTGGCAATTGGGGTTCGGTGTTCGGTATCATTCAACATATGAACGGCCATACAGTGAAGATCTGGGAATATGATAAAGAACGAGCAGAACGCATACGCTCCACACGAGACAATTCTCCATTTCTCACTCTCCGTCCAATCCCACAACAAATCGTGGTCGACAGTACTATAGAACGTGTGGTCGAAGATGCTGATGCAATCATCTTTGCTATTCCTTCACAAGTGTTACACACGGTCGTTGAACGTCTGCTACAGATCAAGAGTGATGCGCAATACTATGTGAGCCTGACCAAGGGAATAGACATCCAGACCCTCAAACGACCGTCTGAAATCATTGGGCTATTGCCATACTCACACGATCGGGTCTATGTGCTTTCTGGTCCATCGATTGCGAATGAAATTATTCGCGGTGAACCAACTGCCACCGTGCTCGTCGGTCCAGACGCCCGAGGAACGAAGACCTTGCAGCATGAGCTTGCGACCGAGAATTTCCGCATATATCAAGGTGACGATATCGCCGGCGTTGAGCTCTGCGCTGCCATCAAGAACGTCATCGCCATCGGTTGTGGAATCAGCAAGGGTCTTGGTTTTGGTAACAACGCGAAAGGAGCGCTCATTACGCGTGGCATTGTTGAGATGCAGCGACTCGGTGCAGTATACGGCGCACAACCAAAAACATTCTGGGGACTCGCAGGACTCGGTGATCTTGTCACGACCTCATTCAGCGAAGAATCACGCAATCACCACTTTGGCATGATGATCGGACGCGGTAAAACCATAACGGAAGCGGCGCGCGAGATGATCATGGTTGCCGAAGGAG
>DAOVBK010000164.1 GCA_030670605.1 Candidatus Stahliibacteriota bacterium | reverse complement strand
CGACATCCCGACCAGGCGTTTTTGTGTGTGGAACAGCATCCGGGCCAAAGGATATTCCTGAATCAGTCATTGAAGCAAGTGGCGCTGCTTCTTCAGCAGGCGTGGTGCTGGCTGAATTGCCGAGCAAAAAGATTGTGGTGGAGTATCCCGAAGAGAAAGTGATTGATGATGGTGACCGGCCGCGTATAGGTGTTTTTGTTTGCCACTGTGGTATTAATATTGCTGCGACCGTTGACGTTGAGGAAGTGGCACGCGCCTGCGCCGAGTTGCCCTACGTCGAGTACAGTCAGGACCTCATGTTTGCCTGTTCGCAAGATGCCCAGAAATTGATCAGTGACAAAATCCATGAGTTTGGTCTTAATCGTGTGGTCGTTGCTGCGTGTACACCGCGAACACACGAACCGCTATTCCAAGCGACACTCAAGCAGTCCGGCATCAATCCGTATCTCTTTGAATTTGCAAACATACGTGAGCAGTGCTCATGGGTGCACCAGAAAGAACCGGCGAGAGCCACGACGAAGGCGAAGGAATTGGTTGCCATGGCGATTGCGAAGGCATCGCAGCTTGAACCGCTCAGCAAGACAAAGATCACGATTAACAAAAACTGTCTTATCATCGGTGGTGGACTCGCAGGATTGACTGCCGCATGTGATGTTGCTGAGCACGGATACCACGTTGATCTTGTTGAGAAGGAGGATACGCTTGGCGGTAATGCACGCACCATTGTCTATACTCTTGAGGGCGAGAGGACTGATGGTTTTATCAAGGCGCTTATCGAGAGGACACAGGTCAACCCGCGTATTACCGTCCACACGAGTACCCACGTGCAATCAGTGAGTGGTTTCATCGGCAGTTTCAAGACGACAATCACTGCTGCGCCACGAGCAACGCAATTTGTCGCTGAACCTGCATTGAATGAGACCAAACAGACGATTGAACACGGCGTCATAGTCGTCGCTTCTGGTGCACAAGAATATAAGCCCACCGAATACCTGTATGGCAAAGAAGAACGGGTACTGACACAGCGAGAACTCGAACAGAAGATCGCGTGCAACGATATTGATGTCCAGAAGGCGACATGCGTCGTTATGATTCAGTGTGTTGGTTCCCGCAATGAGGAGAAGCCATATTGCAGCAGGGTGTGTTGCAGCACGGCAGTCAAAAATGCACTGTTATTGAAACATATGAATCCACGGGTCCAGGTATATGTTCTGTACCGTGATGTCCGCACGTATGGTTGCAAGGAACTGTACTATAAGAAAGCGCGTGAAAACGGAGTTGTTTTCATTCAGTTTGAAGAAGGTGAAGAGCCGCAGGTGACCGGAAATGAACACGGACTGAACGTCGAGATCAAGGAACGGATAATGAACAAATGGCTTCGTTTCAATCCTGACCTTCTCGTGTTGAGCACGGGCATGGTACCTAATCAGGATAACAAATTCTTATCACAGGCATTGAAAGTGCCGCTTGGCACTGATGGTTTCTTTTTTGAGGCGCATGTGAAGCTGCGACCCGTTGATTTTGCGACCGATGGTATTTTCGTGTGTGGGCTTGCTCACTATCCAAAAGATATTAGCGAGAGCATTGCCCAGGCAAAAGCAGCAGCTTCACGTGTCATTACGGTGCTCAATAATGATGAGATCGAGGTTGAAGGCAAAGTTGCGTACGTGAATGAATCCCGCTGTAACAGCTGTGGACATTGTGTCTCTGTCTGTGCGTACAGTGCAATCGAAATCGACCACGAGAAAGCCGTCGCTGTTATAAACCCTGCATTGTGTAAGGGGTGTGGTACGTGTGTTGCATCGTGCCGTTCTTCCGCGATTAATCTTAAGGGATTCAAGGATGAACAGATATTAGCCGCCCTCACGGCGACATAGGGATTCATAGTATGGAAAGTACAGTGAAGAATACATCACCATTTGAGCCAAAGATACTAGCCTTTCTCTGCAATTGGTGCTCGTATGCTGGCGCTGATCTTGCTGGTGTCAGCAGGTTTCAGTACCCGTCCACAATACGGGTGATACGCGTTCCATGCTCAGGCCGTATCAACCCGCTCTATATTCTCAAGGCGTTGCAGAACGGTTATGATGGTGTGCTCGTGTCGGGGTGCCACCCCGGCGACTGTCACTACATTACTGGTAATTTTCTTGCGCGTCGGAAGTTCGCTATTATCAAGAAATTCCTTGAGTATGTCGGGATTGAGCCAGAGCGTGTCCAATTCTCATGGGTATCAGCCGCCGAAGGCGTGCGTTTTGCACAGATCATCGAGAAAGTGACAAACGACATCAGAAAAATCGGTCCGCTCACATATTTTAAGAAAGATGACAGCATAATTGGGAAGGTGTCATGGAACAAATCCAACACGAAGTAGTTAGTAATGTGAAGAGATTACTGACCGATAAGGATGTTGATGTCTTCATTGGCTACGAAAGGGGCACCCTACCACTGCGAACGTCGCCCTGCTTCGTGAAAAAGCCGGAAGATGCTCGTCGTTTGACCTGGAGCAGTTGCTGCAGTAATAATCTGACTGTGTACCTGCCGCGTATGCTCCAGCGTGATAGAAAGGATACATTAAAGCGCATTGGTATCATGTGCAAAGGGTGTGATAGTCGGTCACTGGTTGAACTGATAAAGGAGAAACAGATAACACGGGACCGTGTCGTCATCATGGGCATATCCTGTACCGGCATCGTTGATAATAAGAAGATAATCGCAGAGTTGGATGGTACACCGGTGTCCGACTGGTATGAGACGCGGGAAGAAATAGTCATTACAACATCAGCAGGAGAGCGAAAGTTTACGAAAAAAGATTTTCTATTTGAATCGTGCTACAATTGTGCTCACCCAACACCTGCAATATATGACATACTCATACGTTCCGGACAGTTCACACCGAACGTCGTGATTCCTGATCCCCGGGCCGACCAATTTTCCCGCAAGCCGCGCGAAGAACGCTGGAGATATTTCGAGACAGAGGTCTCGCGCTGTATACGGTGCTATGCATGTCGCAATGCATGCCCGAATTGCTACTGTAAGGAGTGTTTTGCCGAACAGACCAAACCCCAGTGGTTCAGTGTCACCACGGACGTATCTGATTTGCTCTTTTTCCACATGGTGCGGATATTACATCAGACTGGTCGATGTGTCGATTGCGGTGCGTGCGTTCGTGCATGCCCGATGGATATCGATCTTCGAACCTTCACCCGTATGCTCTGCGACGAGGTAAAAGAGCGATTCAGTTACGAACCCGGGCTATCAGTGGATGATCATCAGCCGCTTGCGACATACTCAATGGAAGATGCGCAAGAGTTTATGACCGAACCAGAATGAGGTAATGATGGACGAACGTAAGCCGCAAATGAAAACGCTTCGATCTGATAATCTGAGAGAATTTGTGTCATCCTTACTTGATGTTTATCGAATTTTTGCGCCGGTAAATGGCAGCGATCGATTGATGAGGGTTGATACGCCTGGCAGTCTCGATCTACCGCGTGGGAACATCAAATTATCGCCAAAGAGTTTTTTCTTTCCGCAAACTGAGACGCTCTTTATTTTTGACCGGAAAACGCATCGTGCTCTCGAAAAGGACGAAGGAGCTCAAGAAAAGCCACTCCTGCTATTCGGTATCCGTCCTTGCGATGCCCGTGCCTTTGCTCTAATGGATAGAATCTTTACTGATGATGCACCACGTGATCCATATTACTTCAAACGAAAAGAATCGGCAATCACGATAACTCTGGCGTGCACGCACCCGTCTCCCACATGTTTCTGTACATCGGTTGGTTGCGCGCCCGATGCAGAGGATGGTGCCGATATTATTTTCTATGAGCTCGAGCATCGATATCTCATTAAAACACTGACACCGCACGGAGATGCGGTCATCGAGCGTGTTCAGGCATGTATGCAAAATGCAACTGAGGATGATAATCGGGAAAAGGATCATTTAATGAAAGCGGCCAACGAGAAAGTGGAGAGATGTTTTGATTGCGAAGCGCTACAGGTAAAACTCGATGAATTTGATGCCCCATACTGGCAGGAACTTCATCACAAGTGCCTCGGTTGTGGCGTCTGCACCTTTCTGTGTCCAACATGTCACTGTTTTGACATCACTGATGAGGCTCTGAGGAGACTCGGGCGTCGAGTGCGGACATGGGATTCTTGTATGTTTCCACTTTTTACACAACACGCGTCGGGTCATAATCCGCGACCAACGCAGAAAGAACGTCTGCGACAGCGTATCATGCATAAGTTCAACTATACAAAGAAATGTTATGATGAGACATTCTGCGTTGGCTGTGGACGATGCATTCTGTATTGTCCTGTGAACATAGATATCCGTCAACTCATCAAAGAAATACTGGAGGCACAGTGAAGAATCCATATATTCCGATCCTCACCGAGATTACCGAT
>DAOVBK010000226.1 GCA_030670605.1 Candidatus Stahliibacteriota bacterium | reverse complement strand
ACCACAGCCGTATTGTGGCGGGTAACGAATATGTGGTTTTCATTGTCGAACATAAGTATGGTGAATAGGATTCAGAATTCAAGATGTCGTTACGCAGCTATTTCAAAGTGGTTTTCCATACTACATTGACACATATAGTCTGTCATGTACAATTAGCCGCAGATGAAGGTTGTGGAAAGAGATTGGAACTGGTGGGGGTACTTCTGGCGCGTGCTACACCGGCAGAGGATACGGGGTATCACGCAATGGGATAAGAAGGTTGTGCAGTTCAGTATCAAGGAACTCGGCTGCACGCGGGGGCAGACCTTACTCGACCTTGGTTGTGGCAGTGGTGAGCATACGCTGTTACTTGCACGAAAAGGTGTGCATTGCACTGGTATTGAGATCGCACCATCACTTGTTCAGTACGCAAGAAAACAGGCGCGTTTAGTAAACGTGAAGATTGATTATAGGTGTATGGATATGAAGAATATGGCGTATAACGAACATTTTGACTTCTGTACTGTGATCAGCGGCACCTTCGGATTTTTCTCTGATAGACAGAACCAGTCACTGTTGCGTAAGATTCAGCGTGCACTCCGACCAGGAGGAAAGCTATTGCTTGACATACGAAATGCACGGTATCCGAGAGGTAATGGCAGGTCCTGGATGCAGTTCAACAGGGGCTATCTTCTCACAACGAGTACGTATGATGAAAAACGTCGTCGCGAACATGGTGATTGTCTTTTCATCGACAAGGCAGGTCGTGTGAACATTCCTACACAAAACATGAAAAAAGAGACAATCCGTTTGTATACACTCACCGAAATGAGGCAAATGCTACACAAAGCTCATTTGAAATACCTTCATGTATACTGCGGTTTCAGACTCCCGCCGGAAAAGTACACGCTATCGTATAAACATAACATCGTTATCATCGCCGAGAAGCCGTGATTGCTATTTCTTCGATTGTCTTTTCGATATTGACGAACCCACGATTGTCCCTATAATCCCTAATAGGCGTGTGTGCAATTGTGCATATGCACATATGCACATACTTCGATATGGGTTTTTTGACAAGGAGGGGAATATGAGAAGGTTAGTTCAGACAAAACCCATGAGGGAGATTCTGTATAGGGAGACACGTGTGGCGCGTATCTTGGGTGAACCTTCAAAGTATAAGATCATAAACGTTCTTCTGCGGTACGGTCCGATCAACGTCTATGATATCACAAAGAGGGTTCAACGGTCTCAGCCCACTGTGTCTCATCATCTTGCTGCTCTTAAGAAACTCGAAATCGTGCGATACGAGACGAAGTCCGATTGTGTTTACTACTGGGTTAAGTACCCTCAAGAGCTCCGTGCCATTCTCGAATCGTTGCAAGCGTTCATACAGAGGACTCAGAAAGGCTTGGATAGTGAAACATAGACACCGAAAGGGCTGGTTAATACTACACATTGCAGGAGGTGTGGATGGCTGAGGCACTGTTTGACCCCGTAGCACGGTTTTATGATTATGAACAGCAGCATTTTGCCGAGGATATTCCGTTCTTTGTGGACTATGCAGAGAAATGCAGGGGTGAGGTTCTCGAGGGTGCCTGCGGTACTGGTCGCATACTTATACCAATGGCTAAAGCAGGTGTTAACGTTACTGGTTTTGATATCTCCAAGGGGATGCTCGATGTCGTGCAGAAAAAGATCGAACAGCTTGATCAAAAAACACGAGCAAGGATTTCGCTTGTCCACGGTGATCTGACAAATTTCGAGACAGGGAAAACGTTTGCTCTAATCATCATTGCATACCGGTCATTTCAGTGTCTTGTAACGAAAAAAGAACAGGGTGCATGCCTTGAGCGTGTACACAAACACCTTTCTCGTGATGGGCTCTTTATTCTTGACCTCTTTGCACCGCGGCATGATTTTCTCGCCGAGAAAAAAAGGCGTTTAGAACTGAGTTCATTCTCTGATGATACATTAGGCGTGGAGGTGACACGTCGTGCTGAGGTTGAATACAATCTTGCCAAGCAGACACTCAAAGAAGACAGATTCTATAAGTGGATTGATAAGCGTGGAAAACCTCAGTGCTACAAATGGTCATTTGAGCTCGGTTATCTTTTCAGGTATGAAGCGCAGCTGCTCCTTGAGAAGTACGGTTTCACGGTCATAGATGTCTTTGGCAATTTTAAGAAGGCACCATATGACTACTATTCTGGTGAACAGATTTTTGTTGCTCGGAAGCAGTAGATGACGGCAGAGATCAAAATACATACTGCTCAGCAGACTGACATTGAAGATATATTCGTTTTGTGGTGTGAATCGATGCGCTACCATGAAATGCTGGATACATTCATATTCGGTTTTGATGTGACGAGAGCACAGGCAGCCAGGAAGTTCCTGTCCGAACTATGTTTTTGCATGAGGCATTTGCATTCTTCAAGAAAAAAGATCATGATACAATAATGCTCAGCGTATCAGCCAAGAACAGCAGCGCACTGCGTTTCTATGAAAAGCATGGGTTCGAAACGTATGTGCGTGATATGGTTGAAAGAAAACTATAGGGGAGTGACATGAGACTCTGGCTATGGACCATCTTTGTCCTTGTTGTGACGCTTTTAATCGCAACACTTTTGAGGATTCCATTCTGGCTGTTTTTTGTTGTTGTGATACCACTTCTGGTCTTCGTTTTCACGTATGGTTCTGTTAGCTATAGCTTCAGAGAATCGCTACACCCCCAGCACATTCCTGAACGAGGGTATGGTTCGCGCGTCAAGGCTCTTGATGTGGAAACAAAGAGAATATCTCCGCACGGTTTTGAAAAGGTCGATTCTTTCTACTTGCAGATGATACCTGATGCGGTTATCCACGTGCTCAAACACAAGAACGAACCGATATACCTCTGTTTCTACCACCTCGGGCAGAGGATCACCAGTGATTTTGTCACGCGCTATGAAAATGACTACACATTGACAACGTGCAACAACGTGGATGGTGGTATGATGCCGCGACCAGCCAAGCATTTGCTTCAGATCATCAGTGGGATTTCATACGAGGAACTGTATGCCGTACACAAAAAAGCGCATGCGTTCCTTGGTGAAAAAGGACTCCGTGCGCTTGACGTACCGCGAGAGGATTTTCGTTCAGTCCTCATGAAGAGTATTCGCGAGCAGGCGGCGCGCATACGAAAAATACCCTTGTGGCCGATCCGTCTCGTTATCTGGACACTCATAAAACGTGGCCGCATGTATCAAACAGAAATAGAGACACAGTACAAGAAGAATACGATTCAATTGCATGACACATAACGAGATCGGCTACCGGATTTTCAAATCCGCACTCGGTGACATTGGTCTTGTTTGGCACTGTTCACACAGGGCAGCAAAGATCATTGAAATCGTGCTTCCGATGCCGCGGCTGAAGCAACACATTCAGAAACGTTATCCACAGGCGCAACAGAAAGGTGCACC
>DAOVBK010000225.1 GCA_030670605.1 Candidatus Stahliibacteriota bacterium | reverse complement strand
AAGGACATCGTACTCGTGATTCGTAGATCGTATTCGTGAAAAAAGAACAGACGCGAATCAGCAAGGCAAAAGGGAAATGTGAATGGTGAATTGTACATGGGGAAAGAGGCAAAAACGCGAATGGACGCGGACTGATGTGGGGTGAGACCCGTGCAACAAGATAATGTTAGACATGTCTTAAGGGGCAGGCGAACAAAGCAGTATGTCGGGTCTGACCCCAACTTTTTTGCTCTCCCTCCCCAGGGAGAGGAAATTGCTGGGTCGTACTCGTTGAACACGAATACGATATACGAATCACCACTACGAGTTTTGCGTTCTCTGTGTAGTAGGGTTTGGAGCTTTTCTCGGAGCAGTGCACAATGATTTACCGTCCATTTGGCAAGACTGATATCACGTTATCGCAACTCGGTTTTGGGTGCATGCGTTTTCCCCTTACTGAACGATTCGAGCCGACGAAGATAGACGAACAACGAGCAACCAACATGCTACACTACGCCATTGAGCATGGCGTGAACTATTTTGATACTGCATATCCATACCATCGTGAAACAAGCGAACATTTTGTCGGCAAGGCGCTGAGAGACGGTTATCGTAAGAGAATTTTCTTGGCAACAAAAGCACCGATGTGGCTCGTGAAGTGCAAAGATGATATGCAAAAATATTTTGACGAACAATGCAAGCGGCTGCAGACGGATGTGATCGATATGTATCTCTTACATGCGCTGGGCAAGAACTCGTGGAAGACTGTAAAAGAGTGTGATGTTTTTTCTTTTCTCAACACAATGCTCAAAGCAGGCAGGATCCGCTATGCAGGGTTTTCGTTTCACGATGAACTGCCGCTTTTTAAGGAAATCGTCGATGCGTATCCGTGGACATTATGTCTCATTCACCTGAACTATGTTGATGATGATTATCAGGCAGGTCTGGAAGGGCTTGAATATGCGTATAATAAGGGATTGGCAATCGTTATTATGGAACCGTTGCGCGGCGGAAAACTCGCCAACAACATACCAAAACAAATACTTACTATTATTGAGCAAACGGGGCGGACGCAAACGCCAGCAGAATTTGCATTACGCTGGGTGTTTAACCGACCAGAAGTAAGCTGCGTGCTCAGTGGCATGAGTAGCCTTGAGCAGGTTAAAGAAAATATCCCGTTTGCATCAGAAGAGCATATCAATACAATAACGCCTCAAGAGATAGAGCTCTACAAGCAGGCACGAACTTTTTACCGCGCACGCACAAAAGTCAACTGTACACAATGCGGATACTGCTTACCGTGTCCGCAAAAAATCGCTATACCGTTTATTCTCGAGCTCTATAATGATGCACACATGTATGAGGCATTTGGAGAGTCGCAATGGATGTACAAGGTATTTGTCAAACCGGAAAACCGTGCTGACCAGTGCACTGAATGCAGAGAATGTGAGGAAAAATGCCCGCAGAAAATTCCGATCGCGGAATGCATGAAACAAGCGCATGTGGCGTTGAAGACAGAAGACGTATGAAGAGCGATATATTGACAGAGCTCGACCGTGATGGTCTGAGAGGTAACTTCAATAGATTTACGCGGCGGGCGTTCCAGATGCTACCGAGACTGGATAGGCCACGCATTCTTGACATCGGCTGCGGTACTGGCGTGCCGGCGCTCGAACTTGCACGCTTGAGTGACGGGGAGATATTTGGCATTGATATTGATGAAGCTGCACTCGAGGGATTCTCAAGGAAAATCGCTGATGCTGGTCTGCAAGACCGGGCTAAGGCGGTGAAGTGTTCGCTCTTTGATATCGAATTTCCGGATGAGAGTTTTGATATTGTGTGGGCAGAAGGGGTGATTGCGATAATCGGCTTTGACAAGGGTTTGAGAGAATGGCGCAGGTTGATTAAGCCACATGGTTATCTAGGCATTCACGATAATGTTGATGATATCCAGCGAAAGACTGAAGCGATACCAGCACATGGCTATGCTATCATCAATACATTCGCAGTACCAAAAGATACGTGGTGGGATGAGCACTACTGTCTTCTGGAAAAACGCATTCAGAAACTTCGCAACAAGTATCGTGAAAATGCAGATGTGCTGGCGTTGCTCAACAAGGAACAGAATGAGGTCGAAATGTTCAAGAATGAGCCGCGGTATCACGGTTCAATATTCTATGTCATACAGAAATCCTAACGACAATACAGAGAGGCGTGGATGAAAGGTGGTAAGCTCATCGGTACGTGGAGATTCGTATCGATTGAGGTTCAAACAGCGGGTGGTAAAACGGTTTACCCGTATGGAGAAAAACCCTTTGGCATGCTTATCTACACACCAACCGGCCATATGTCAGTACTCCTGATGAATCCTGATAGAGTAAGATTTGCGCTCGATGACCCATTGAGCGGGACTGATGAGGAAGTGCTAGAAGCATACAGAACATTCGATGCCTATTGCGGAACCTATACAGTTGATGCAGAAAAAGGGATTGTCACGCATCATTTGCAGTGCAGCAAGTTTCCTAACTGGGTCGGTTCTGACCAGGTGCGGCAGTTCCGATTCTCGGACAATAACCTGATGATCGATGCAGATATGCTGGTACAGGACGAAAACTGGCATTTTAGGGGCGTTCTTGAGCGTCTATGACGTAACCTGTAACCATACGCCTGTTTCTGACGTTTCGTATGTAAAGGAGGTTTCATGTCTGATTCCATCGATGTACCTGGAGTTATCGCACTTATTGGGACGTTTTCCTTACCAGCGATAATAGTCGTTGTCGCCTTTATTGTCGACTATAAGAAAAAGAAAAAATACTATGAAACACTGCTCAAGGCACTCGAACTCGGTAAGGATCCCGCTCAGATCAAGGAATTGTTTGCTATAGAGAAACCCAAGACCAAAGGTAATGGCATCGGGTTTCTCAAGGGCGGCGTTGTTGTTGCTGGTGTTGGTGTGGGTTTAGCCTTTATGGCTCTTGTTCTTGCCGAGACCGAGATGTTCGCACCAGCTGCCCTTTTGCTTGTTATTGGCCTTAGTCTTGTCATCGTGTACTATTTAGTAAGACAAAGGAGCAAAACCAAGTGACAAGGCAAAGGGCAAAAGGCAAAAGGAAGGGACGTTTAATAATCTTTGGCATCTAACAGCAATGACATTGCCACCCTAATTGAGAGGGCCAAGAATGGTGATGAGCAGGCAATGACGCGGCTCATCACCGTACACAAGGGGTTGGTATTTACTGTGATTTACCGTATGGTTGGTGATTATCACATGAGTGAAGACCTGACACAAGATACGTTCGTGAGGGTCTTCTTGAATATTAAAAAGGTGAAGAATGAAAAACATTTTCGTGCCTGGATATGTACGATTGCGCGCAATATTACCCGTGACTACTTCCGCAGGAAAAAAAGACATCCCACAGTATCGCTCGATGAGGTGGGTGAGCAGACAGGACAATCAGGTCTTGAAAT
>DAOVBK010000208.1 GCA_030670605.1 Candidatus Stahliibacteriota bacterium | reverse complement strand
GAGAACAGTTCCGACCGATCATTGTGTGTACTGCTGCTGCAGCAGTCGTCGCACTGATCATGAGTTTCATCCTGCCCAAGACGTATGAAGCAGAAGTAACATTCAAGCTCGACCTTTCTGAGTCGAAACCACTCTTCTATTCAGCAATTTATACTCAGAAACAGATTGACCCAGTTGAGAGTCAGCTTGAAATCATTCAGAGCAGAACGCTTGCCCAGGCAGTCGTCAGAAAGCTGGGACTGAACTTCATGGTCAGAGATTCCGATCGAGCCTATTTCGATTCTGTTTTTGTTGCTGATGACTGTACTCCAGATAAGTACTATCTGCGATTTAGCAACAATGATTTCTCTCTCGTCAATGCTACGGAAGACGTCATTGGAACTGGCACACTAGGCAGAGGGTACGATAGTAGTACATTACGGTTTCGCGTCACTGAAAAATCCTCCGACAATATGAGATTTACCATCATGACGCTCAACAAACGTGCCCGGGCACTGCAGGAGCAGGTGAGTGTTGATCAAATCAAGAATAGTCAGCTCGTTCTCCTCAAGGCACGTTCACGTAGTCCTCATGTTTCTGCTGCCATAGCGAATACCCTTGCCAGTGAGTATATCAATTACTCGCTCCGTACCGTGCGCGAGGTTGCACGCGGTTCAAAGGAATTTATTGAGAGTCAGATATACGTGTTTGGTGAAGAACTCAGTCACGCAGAAGAGGATTTACGTCAGTACAAAGAAAAAGCCGGTATTTTTCTCCTCAATGCATCAGCACATGAGATAATCTCAACGCTTGCTCAATTCGAGACTGAACGGGAGCGTGCAATTGTTGCCTTGCATGAGAGTGAGAGTGCGATTGAGAACCTCGAGGCAGAGCTCTCGCGAGACGCAGCGTCCTACGGTGCGTACAAACAAATGGCCTCGTTCCCGACACTTTCAAACAGTCCTATTATCGTGTCGCTTAAGGATAAATTGCAGGCACTCGAGCTGCAAAAGCAAGAACTGGTACAGACTGATGTTGGGTCGACCGGCGTGTCTCGTATTGAAACACAGATACAGAACACTGAGGAAGAGTTGCAGAAAGCGACAAAGCAAATCGTTCTTGCAGGACCCTCGATTGACGACCCTGTATTCCGGTCGGTCATTACCCAGATCATTGATCAAGAGACCCGCGCCATATCGCTCCAGAGTCGCATTGCCGCACTGAGTCAGATTATTGGTCGTCAAAATGCTCGGCTCAAACAGCTTCCAGGAGTGGAGGTAGAACTCGCGCAACTGGAACGCCAGAAGATGGCGAATGAAGACATTTACACAATGCTTCTCGGTAAACTCGAAGAATCAAAAATCGCTGAAGCAATGCAGATAAGCGAAGCACGGATCATTGACATAGCGACCGTCCCGGAAAAACCTACTCACCCGCGACCTATTATGAATACGATCCTCGGTTTGCTTCTCGGTTTGATGATTGGCATTGGCGGCGTTATTCTCAAGGAGCGACTTGATACGTCAGTTAAAACAGCAAAAGAGATTGAAGAACTGACAGGTTCTTCAGTGCTTGCCTCAATCCCTCTCATGAAAGGAAAAGATCGAGCACTGATTGCCACGGTCGAGGAGCCTCATTCCGAGATTGCTGAGGCGTACAGAATCTTACGAACCAATGTCGCGTTTGCAGCGACCGCCCGACCGATTCAAACATTGCTCGTTACATCGACAATGCCGCAGGAAGGCAAGACGACGACGTGCATCAATCTTGGCATCACTCTCGCACAGCAAGGGCATAACACTATCGTTGTCGATTGTGATTTTCGACGACCGATGCTTCATAACTATTTTGCTCAGTATGTCAAGGATAACCGGCACGGCCTTTCAGACGTGCTCATTGGTCGACTAAAATTGGAGAGCGCTATTGTGAAGAACAGCGTTCATAATCTTAATTTCATCACGAGCGGAACGATACCGTCGAACCCCGCCGAACTTTTGGGTTCGGAGAAAATGGTGCAGATGCTCGAGAAGCTCAAAGCCGCTTTCGAGTATGTTATTATTGACGCGCCTCCGACGCTTGGTGTGGCTGATGCGCGCGTCTTAGGAAGAATATGTGATGCAGTTCTTGTCGTCGTGAAGGCGCAGACGACCCACCGCGAAGCAGTGATTGACGTGAAGAGTGAACTTGAGCGAAGCGGCGAGAAGGTTATTGGTTTCGTTTTGAATGGTATTGATATAACAAGTAGCTATTATCGACGCCGCTGTCACTATTATCACTACCGTTCGAAGTAATGGACTATGAGAAAGAGACGGAAACGCATTAAACCACGATTGCGATGGTTGCTCATTTTGATTATCATTGCATTTCCGCTCTTTTATTTTGGCAAACGTGTGTATGCATACGGGCATCTACGGCAAGCCGAAAAGAAGATGGAAAGGGAGATTCTCATTCGGCAGGCGGAGAATGAGGTCTTGCGTGATAGAATAAATGAGTACAAAAGAGGTACGGTTCTTGAAGCAAAGGCGCGAGACGATTTAGGGATGATAAAAAAAGGTGAGCAGGTTTATCTCGTTCCGAAAGAATGAAATATAATATTGAAATCACACCATTCCGTGTTGAAATGTGTAACAGCGATGTTGAGTATCCGCTCGGGATTCTCGTTGTTATCGAAAGCAAGGAGGGTGTTGATATTGGTAAGATCATGGGCATTGAGAAAGACGATGATGCTGATGTGTACGGTGAGGTCGTCAGGAAAGTGGTTCCCGACGACATGGAGAAACGTAAGG
Source organism: Candidatus Stahliibacteriota bacterium (assembly GCA_030670605.1). Lineage (GTDB taxonomy): Bacteria > Hydrothermota > Tepidihabitantia > SM23-42 > SM23-42 > DAOVBK01. The sequence continues at coordinate 954 of DAOVBK010000208.1, read as the reverse complement.
AACTGAGAGAGTATGAAGAATTTTGTTTGATCGAACTTCGGCAGGCAGTTGAGGAATTCAAGTATGCGATGAAACCGGTATATGCTCACTGCCAGTTTGATGAGGAACGCGTCATCTTCTATTTCACCGCTCAGAAACGGCTGGAATTCAGGAAACTGCATCGATTTATTTCTCAGAAATTGAACAAGCGTGTGGTCATTAAGCAGATCGGCAGTAGGGATTATTCAAAGCTCTTTGGTGGTATTGGTCCGTGCGGACGAAATCTATGCTGCAGAACATTTTTACACGAGTTGAAATCTATTTCTCTGCGTATGGCGAGAGACCAGAAACTATATGTGTCACCGAGCAAAATATCAGGTTTGTGCGGCAGGCTCCTATGCTGTCTCAATTTCGAAGAGGATTTCTACACGGAGTTTGCCCGGTCGCACGATGCGACATTAGAAGAACCGACCGCATCCAACGGCGATTCCGATGATTAGTTGCTGTATAGCAGAATGAAACTTCAGTCCCTCATTGCTCTGGTAGAAACATTACGCGTGGAGTGTCCCTGGGACAGGGCGCAGACCTTAGCATCACTTAAAAGTAAGATAATTGAAGAATCATACGAACTGGTTGAGGCAATAGACAGCCGAGACCGACAAGCAATCAAAGAGGAAATAGGCGATATTCTTTTTCTTGGTTTCTTTGTGGCAAAGATGTTCGAGGATGAACATAACGTCACGCTCGACACGCTCATTGATGATACGGTCAAGAAATACCGGGACAAGCATCCCCATGTATTCAAGGACAAAGACTTGGCTGACAAAGACGCGGTTCTTAAATTCTGGCATGGGAGTAAAAAGGATGCTTTTGCGGGAATTCCGAAGATGCTCCCAGCGCTCATGGCCGCAATGATCATTCAGGAGCGGGCGGGCCGATTGGGGTTTGACTGGAAATCATATACAGGTGCGCTTG
>DAOVBK010000243.1 GCA_030670605.1 Candidatus Stahliibacteriota bacterium | reverse complement strand
TTACTTACTATATCATAAGAAGGAGGAAAAGCTATGCGCATAGCTATATCAACGGATGAGAACGTTGTCTCGGCTCACTTTGGACGGTGTCCGGCATTTACTATCGTGGATGTTGAGGACGGCGCGATTACGAAAAAAGATGTCGCAGAGAACCCCGGTCACCAGCCAGGATTCATACCAGAATTCCTGCATCAGAAAGGTGTGAAATGCATAGTGTGTGGCGGTATGGGAAGGCGTGCGACACAACTATTCAATTCACTCGGTATCGAGACCATTGTCGGTGTGACCGGAACAATAGATGAGGTGCTTGAGAAACTGCAGACAGGTACACTTGCAGGAGGCAACAGTCTTTGTCGGCCAGGTGCGGGTAAGGGATATGGATTGGACAAAACCGAATGTGATCATCCGAAGAAAAAGGATTGTGAATAGCAAGGAAAGGATAAAATGAGTATGAAGATCTGCATAACCTCACGAGGAAATACGTTGGACGCAGAAGTAGACCCAAGATTCGGCCGATGTGCATATTTTGTTGTGGTCGATACTGAGACACATGCATTTGAAGCAATTCAAAATCCTAATACTGAAGCTGCTGGTGGCGCAGGTATACAATCAGGCCAGCTCATGGTCGACAAACAGGTGAAGGCAGTCATAACTGGAAATGTTGGTCCGAATGCCTTCCAAACGCTACAGGCAGCAGGTATTGATGTGATTACTGGTGTTGCTGGCAGTGTTAAAGAAACAGTAGAGAAGTATAATAAGAATGAACTCAAACCAACGCAGGGCCCGAGTGTTAACTCTAGATTCGGCTTGCCCGGGTGAGAAACGTCGAGTGAAGGAGGTATAACTATGCCATTTGGTAATAGAGGAGGACAAGGTGGTCGAGGCGGACGAGGTAGACGGGGTGGTAATCGCCAGGGTGCTGGCCCGAATGGCTCCTGTGTGTGTCCGAAGTGCGGAACGCGGGTGCCGCACCAGATTGGTGTTCCCTGTAATTCTAAACCGTGTCCCCAGTGCGGCACACAGATGAGACGCGAATAGTCGTATGATTATTTCTGTCGCCAGTGGAAAAGGTGGTACAGGAAAAACCACCATAGCGACGAGTTTGGCGCGTGCTTTGGATGGAAATGTTCAGTTCCTCGATTGCGATGTTGAGGAACCCAATGCCCACATATTCTTGAAACCCGAGATTACAAAGACCGAGGTCGTTTCCATTCCTGTCCCGGCAGTAGACGATACTCAATGCGACTACTGTGGTGTATGCGCGCACATCTGCGTCTACAACGCGCTTGCCGTGCTAGAGAGCAAAGTATTGATTTTTCCGCATCTCTGTCATGGATGTGGTGGTTGTCGTCTGTTGTGTCCACAGAACGCAATCGCAGAGGTCGGTAAAGAAATCGGTGTTGTTGAGATTGGGACCTCAGGTGCTCTGCAGTTTGTTCACGGCACATTAGCCGTTGGCGAAGTGATGTCACCGCCGGTCATCAGAGCAGTGAAGAAACATATTGATCCACACAGAACGGTCGTTATTGACGCACCACCAGGAACATCCTGCCCAGTGATTGAAGCCGTCAAAGGGAGTGACTTTTGCCTTTTAGTGACCGAGCCGACGCCATTTGGTTTGCATGATTTGATATTAGCAGTCGAAGTAGTACGGAAACTGAGAATCCCGTGTGGCGTCATCATAAACCGTGCTGATATTGGCGACAACAAAGTTGAAACATACTGTGCAGAAGAGAGTATTCCTGTTTTGATGCGCATTCCTTTTGACCAGGGAATTGCCAAAATGTATTCGAAGGGTATTCTTCTCGTCACGGAACGCACAGAGTATGTTGAACAGTTCCAGAAAATGTTCAAGGACATACATAGGACTATGTGTGAAAGTGAAACCAATAGGCATAATTCACACACCGTTCACGCGTAAGAAAGAAACACCCATTCAGCCTTTCAGATCAGGGGCGACGGGTCGTGTGGAGGTATTCAAACAATATGCTGATGGACTGCGTGATATCGAGGGATTTTCACACATAATCTTGATTTACGCGTTCCACAAATCGCGAGGCTATTCTCTCAGCGTGAAGCCATTTCTGGATGAGAAACAGAGAGGACTGTTTGCGACACGGTACCCGCGAAGGCCAAACCAGATCGGTTTGACCTTCGTGAGATTGTTGCGAAAAAGGGGGAATGTCCTTTACGTGCGAGGCATCGATGTCATCAATGGCACACCGCTGCTGGACATAAAACCATATGTTCCGGATTTCGGCCCGATAGAGAAAATCCGGATTGGCTGGCTTAAAGATAAGATACAGTGAAACAAATAGCCATCATTAGTGGAAAAGGTGGTACTGGCAAGACGATTATTGCTGCATCATTTGCTGCGCTTGCACGCAGTGTATGTCTTGTTGACTGCGATGTTGATGCAGCAGATTTGCATTTGTTGTTGAAGCCAGAGGTGCAAGAAAGGCACGAATTCAGAAGCGGGCAAACCGCGGTGATAGACAAAGATGTCTGTACGCAATGCGGAGAATGCATCAAGGTCTGCCGTTTTGATGCGATATGTGCAGCCTTTGAAATAGATCCGATATCCTGTGAAGGATGTGCCGTGTGCAGTCATATATGCCCAGCCAAGGCAATAACTATGGAGGAGAACATATCCGGAGAATGGTTTGTATCACAGACAAAATATGGTCCCTTTGTGCATGCACGTTTAGGCATCGCAGAAGAAAACTCTGGAAAACTGGTGACTAAAATAAAGCAGGTTGCTACGGAGCGCGCTGAAAAAGAAAAATGTGATTGCATAATTGTTGATGGTCCCCCTGGTATTGGCTGCCCGGTCATTGCCTCCATGGCTGGGGTTGACGTGGCAGTCATTGTTACTGAACCAACGCTCTCCGGCATCCATGATATGGAGCGAGTAGCAGGTGTGGCACAACATTTTTCAATTCCCACAAAGGTAGTTATCAATAAGTATGACATTAATCAAGAAAACAGTGAAGCCATTGTGGCGATCTGTCAGAAGAAAAACATGGAAGTTGTAGCACACATACCATTTTCGCAGAAGGTCGTTGAGTCAATGGTACACGGCGTACCGGTAGTAGAGTTCTGCCATGATCACGTAACACAAGAAATAATTGCCTTGTGGAAAAAATTGAATTCTTAGCTGCAAAAACATACTTGTTGCTCATTGT
>DAOVBK010000227.1 GCA_030670605.1 Candidatus Stahliibacteriota bacterium | reverse complement strand
GAAGTTCTCCATTAAGAGTGCCGTTGAACGATCAGCGATTTCCCATAGACTAGCTATCGTGCTGGGCACGCCAGCAACTTTGAAGGCGTTGGAGAGTGTGATCAATTCCATACCTGCTTTTTCCGGGTTTTCTTCAACCGCTGTCTCGCAGGCAGAGAGCGTTACGAGCGAGGTTTTCTTGAAGTACCTGGACAGCCCCAATATTTCGCGGACCGTGAGGTTGCCCTCTTGAGGGGGAGCCATTACAATATATGAAAAACGTGGGTCTGTTGCCAAGATTCCGTGAGTTGCGAGATGAATCAGACGGTAATCACTGCAAATCTCTATGAATCTATCCTTGCGTGCACTATCGCTCTTGTATACACAACATCCTGGGAATATCTGTGCGATAAGATCCACTTCGATCTCGGCACTTGGGAGAGTTCCGTCCGCGTTACCGAAGGCGAGTAATTCCTTTTCAGCTCCCGCTTCTTCCCGCATGAGGTCGGTCAGAAACGAGGCGGACGGCAGGTAGCTGATACGTTTCCGCTCAACTAAATAGTTACATGTACCATCCTCCTGCATCCGTCTGAGCATATGAAATGGCAAATAGTGAAGCACACCATAGGGAATGACCACTATATTGGGAACATCCTTTATTTCATTTTCCACTGGCTTAATAAGAATGTCGTAAAGTTCTTCGTAGTTCTTATCAACATTCTGCTGATCAACACGCAACTGAAGCGACTCTAATGACTGTAGCACGTGCTTGTTGACACTATCCACAGGCTCAGCTATCGATTTCGTTAGGAAAACATCTTTTGTGAAGAGCAATACGACATAAGTGCTTCCAACTGACACGTATTCCATGAATATTGTACTATCGGGCATTGTTTTCTGAATGTATTTGAGTGTCCTTCGTTGCGGCACCATAATATTGTACAGCTCAGGATGATAGATTTTCATATCGAGCATTTGCTGATTGATTTTACCTTCAAGTATACTCAGTTCTTCTTCGAAAAAATGTTCGTCGATCTTATTGTTCCGGTATCTAACCTTCAGTCCCTCCAACTCAGTTTCCAGATAATTGATTCTCTCGAGTATTCTGCGTAAGGATGGATCGTAAGCGACCATTTCTCCTTGTTCAAAAGCGCGGCGCAATCTCTCAGAATGGCTTCGTTCTAGGTAGTCAAATGCCTCTTCGTACCGTTCGAGCATTATGAGGAGCATGATGAGGCGCTCATACACATCTTTTTCGGCTTCGACATACGCTGTTTTTAGTTCAGGACGCTTGAGTTTTTTCCTCAATGATTCTTTCAAATCTATTGATTTTTTGTAGTAAGTCACAGCATTTTCGATGTCAAACATTTTTTCGTAAACCTGTCCTATATGATCGAGAGTGTTTGCTTCTTCGCAGATGTCATTTATGTCGCGCATAACAGCAAGAGCACTATCGTAGTATGCATGCGCACGGTTATGCTCTTGTAGTGCATAATAATTGCGTCCGATATTACAGAGTGCTGTACTTTCTTGCCGTCTATCATTTACTGCCCTACTCACCGTAAGAGCAGAGTGTAGATGTATAAGCGAACTGTCGTATCTTTCAAGATCATGATACACTACACCCATATTGTCCTGGTTATATGCTTCTCCCCGTAAATCTTTGAACTCGCGCTCGATTTGAAGGGCAGAATCGAAATAGGCAAGTGCACGGTCATACTGTTTAAGTGCACGGTAGTTGCTTCCGATATTCGATAGCACTGTAGCTTCTGACTGTTTAGCTTTGATTTCTTTTTTTATTGCTAATGAAGAGTCGTAGTAAATACGAGCTCTTTCGTATAGAGCAAGGTCATGGTAGACTATCGCGATATTATTGAGTGTAGATGATTCGGCAAAACGGTCCAGTGTTTGTCTTTCAATGACCAATGCGGAATCGTAATTCGCGAGAGCTTTCTCATAATTACCGAGTGCATAATAGCTGCTGCCGATGCTGTTAAGTGCAGATCCTTCTACACCCCGGGAACCAATTCGCCTTGTTAGGGCGAGCGCCGAATTGTAATATGCCAAAGCACTGTCATACTTACTAATGGCACTATACACGATACCAATATTGTACAGGGTAATACACTTACCTCTGCTATCGTTGATCTGTTCTCTTATTTGCAATGCAGAGTCCAAGTATGCGAGAGCATTGCCGAATTGGCTGAGATTATAATGGACCAATCCTATGTTGTTGAGTGTGCTTCCCTCACCGCGCACGTCACTGATTTGCCTTTTCATGGATAGTGCTGATTGATAGTAAGCAAAAGCGCTATCATATTGGCCAAGGTTGTACTGGCCCCGTCCGATATTTCCAAGATTAGACGCTTGTCCAGAAAGATTCTGTAGCTGTTTGTTGATCTCGAGTGCAGAGCGATACAAATCCAGTGCACGCTCATATTCACCAATGGCATCATAAGCCGCACCCATGCTGTTAAAGGCATTCGCTTGTCCTTGTCTGTCATTGATTTCCAGGGAAAGCGTGAGTGCTGAGTCAAAATAGGCAAGTGATCGTCCATAATCTCCTGTAGCATTATGTACTAAACCGATAACGGTGAATGTACGGTCCTCTATCTTCTTATCTTTGAATTGTCTGGCAACAAGAAGTGCTGTATCACAATATGCGAGTGCCTTTTCATATTGGCAGAGACCTTCGTACGCTGTGCCCAATGTTTTGAGAGCAGTGCAGATTAGTAATGTATCGTTCAGACTCTTTGCTATGGTGAGTGCCGAAGCACTGTAAGAAAGCGCACTGTCATACTGGCTTATGCTGAAGTATATTTCTCCGGTTTCGAGCAAAATGGATGCAAGCTTTTTTGTACTACCGATGCTCGCTTCGATTTCAATCGCTTGTTTCAGCAACTCGAGCGCCTTGTCATAAGAATAGGACTTGGTGAGTTTTTCTGCTTTGATGCGCAGACTATCAGACGTCAATTCGATGGTTTCTGTTTCTTTAGATTGTTCCGCAGACGCGCCGGGTGAGAGTAGTGATAATAACATGATGCATGTGCAGATGAGGTGGATGCTTTGTTTTGAATTATTGTACAATCGGGCCGACACCTTTCCTCCCAGATACAACCAAAGCCGCTTCACGCTGCAGCGGTCTTCTCAATTAGAATATACACATACGGATGGCTGTCAAGATGCTTCTCCGCAAACTCCAGATTTTGGCTAGTATTTCACGCTCTACGCATACTTCCTGTATGTTTTCATTCTTTTCCAGAAGTATTTGATGGTCGTGGGTAATTCTTCGATCATACAATTGTGCAGGTAGCCACACGTACAACCGGTACATTCCATGTTAAACATTTGCTCTGCACGTTTCCTGTACAAGTCAGATTCTACGATTGTGCTTAAGCGCGCGTCTCTTAAGTTACCTACTGGTGGA
>DAOVBK010000159.1 GCA_030670605.1 Candidatus Stahliibacteriota bacterium | reverse complement strand
GGGGTCTGACCCCTGGATCTAGAACAGCAAGCGATTGGTGAACTTAAAGAAGAACAGTTTTTCAGGATAGCGGCCACCGACATAAATGACATTGCCGATTGACGGCTTGTATTCGATGACGCCGAACAGGTTGTTTTCAATATCCTGTTCTTCTTCTGTGTAGTCTGCATAGCCAGGGGCAAAGTAGGCAATCTGCCGTTCGGCGATGATTTTCAACGACAGTTTGTTTGTTGGATTGAATGTTACACCTACATCAAGACCGTATGTTCGCCAGGCATAGACAGGCTCAATGACATCAGACGGTTTCAAGGCCTGGCGTGTTGTGTCACTGTCAAAAATATTGAAAACGCCACCGCTGTTCAGAGTAATTTCAGGCAGCGGCGTATAGGAAATACCGAGCCAGCCAGAATTGAATCTACCGACCGTGGCAATGTTGAAATCAATGAGATAGCCGCCGTTAAAACCACCTTCCATGTATATCTGTTCGGTCAATTTGGATTCAGCATAGATGTTGTAAGCCCACCGTTCAAGGTACACGTTTTCCCAGAATGTTTTCTGAAGCCGGTGCCTGAAGAGCGTGAATGTGTTTGTGAAGAGGTTGAGTTTGAGTTCAGTCATGGCAAAATATTCAAGGGAATCTCGGGCATGCACGATGTAGTCATCAAATCGAGACCATGGGCCATAAAATCCGAAATTCTCACCGACTTCAATGCGTTTCACAATAGCATTATCAAAATGGAATCTTCGAGCAATGTATCCTCCGCCATAGTTTTTGTTGGTTTGTTCGATATAGCCAAGATCATTCGAGAAATCAGGCGAGTGACCCCAGAAATTACCAAGCGCAATCCAGTTGTTTGTGACATACGTCAGAAATGCGTGATAGTATATGCCAGTACGTGCGAAAAGATTGTCGTCATACTGGTCATGTGCATTTGAGCCTGCTACCTGATAGGTCAATCTGACGTCAAAGGGAAGATAGATATTACCATCGGTCATCAGTACAGTGCTATTCGAATCGCCATCAAAATCATATCGGTTAAGCAACATCAAGCCCAGGTTGCCTTTACCGTACTGCCGTGTAAAACGCAGGAGCGATGCAAGTGCATCACTATTCTCAAGGAGCGTGTCTTCTTCATCATAGGCAACAATGATACCTGCCTGGTTCTTCGGATCTTTGTATGTGTATCTTCCGGCAAGAAACGGGTTTTGGATTTTCCGCGAGTAGAAGATATCCCAGTCGGTTTCAAACACACCTTTTTCTTCGATGAAGAACGGTCGATACTCAGGGAAGAAAATCGCATATTGCGTGAAAAAATCAAATTCCAGGGGATCGCCTTCGAGCTGGCTGAAATCAGGATTGAATGCGAAATTTGCTACGCCGCTCGCACCGAGCGGTACCTTTATGTCAAACCCTGCATCACCTTTCTGTGTGCGGATTGAATCAAAGGTCACTCCAAGAATCCCGTAGGGTATTACCGCAATCTTCTCACGTTCGCCGATATTTTTTAAGAGTATAGGCTGGAGGCATTCATATTTCGCTTCCTTGGAAAGGTCCTTACGTGGTGCACACGTGGCTTGGATATTTTTATTTTCGATTCGCCTGAAAAAATTTATGTTCCAGGTTACCTCTGCGCTGCTTGTTCGTCTGAAATTTGCAAAAGGTATTTGCGCTTCAACAATATACCCGTAATGCATTCGTCGGCTCACGAAATGGACTTCGGCATCCCACGAAAAATCTTCGATGTCCTCGGTGCTAGCTCTGAACTTCCGCATATCGCAGATTGTTCCAGCAAGCCCGAATACAATGAGATACAACTCTTGTTTGTTGCCGAGCGGATCAATGAAAATACCGACACCGTCTTGATACCATACATTATCCCGCGTACCTTTTTTCTCAACCAGTGTTGTGGTATCCTGATGAACCTCAAACAAGACATAGAGAGATTGTTGGTCATAGGACAGATACGTTACGGTTTTCTCTTCCAGTATCTTCCCGAAATCCGGGTGCGTTTTAGTGTAGTATTGCGAAAAAGGATGGGCATCGCTCCATTCATTTTCAGAGACTGCGCCGTCGATTGTTGGCGGTTGTTCGAAAAAGGGTATTTCAATTGGCTGTTCTGCACAAAGCAACAAACACACAATCCAAAGCATACCTCCTCCACAGTGATGATGATAGTTTAATCACTCTGTGATATATGTCAAATGGTATGGCGTATAGAAGAATCAGTGGGGTCTGACCCCACAATCTTACGCCAACACTTTTTTCAGGAAGTGACCAGTGTATGACTTTCTTGTGCGCGCGACATCGTGCGGTGTGCCGGCACAGACGATTTTTCCTCCGTCATCTCCACCTTCTGGGCCCATGTCAATGATCCAGTCAGCACACTTGATCACTTCCAGGTTGTGCTCAATCACAATCACGGTGTTACCCTTTTCGACGAGACGGTTCAAGACATGCAACAGCAGCTTCACATCTTCAAAATGCAGTCCCGTTGTTGGTTCATCCAGCATGTATAGTGTTTTGCCGGTTGCGATCTTGCTCAACTCTTTTGACAGTTTAATACGCTGTGCCTCACCCCCAGAGAGCGTTGTCGCTGATTGACCCAGTTTGATGTAGCCGAGACCAACATCTGCAAGAAGTGAAAGTTTTCTTTTTATCTGCGGGATGTTCTGGAAGAACTCAAGTGCCTCAGTGATAGACATATTAAGGACATCACTGATGTTTTTTCCTTTGTAACGTACTTCGAGCGTTTCTCTGTTGAATCGTCGACCATGGCATGCATCACACGTAATATACACATCAGCCAGAAAATGCATCTCAATGCGCAGAACACCCTCGCCCTCACACTGTTCGCATCTTCCGCCTGGAACATTGAACGAAAACCGTCCTGGTCGGTAGCCGCGTACTTTTGATTCAGGTAATTGGGCAAACAGTTCTCTGATCGGCGTCCATGCGCTTGTGTACGTTGCTGGATTTGACCGTGGTGTTCTGCCAATTGGTGACTGGTCAATGTTAACGACTTTGTCCACGTATTCCAGGCCGAGGATTTCTTTGTGTTCGCCTGCAGGATACTTGCTATGGTAGAATCTCTGTGCGAGTGCTCGATACAAGGTATCAACAACGAGCGTTGACTTTCCTGAGCCAGAAACCCCGGTGACAACGACAAAGAGCCCTAACGGAATTTCAACAGTAATCGACCTGAGGTTGTGTTCTGATGCCTGTTTGATGATCAGCCGGCGTACTGTTTTTTTTCGTGGACTGCGCGGTACTTCGATCTTTTTCTTTCCCGAAAGGTAGCGTCCCGTGATCGATTGTGTGCTCCTCTTGACCTGTGCTGGTGTGCCGGTTACTACAACCCGGCCACCTTGTTCTCCCGCACCAGGGCCCAGGTCAATAATGTAGTCGGCATTCTCCATGGTTTCGGCATCGTGCTCGACGACGAGTACCGTGTTGCCGAGGTCGCGGAGTGCCTTGAGTGTATTTAAGAGCCGTTTGTTGTCGCGCTGATGCAATCCGATCGATGGTTCATCAAGAATGTAGAGCACGCCGACGAGCCCGGAGCCGATTTGCGTTGCGAGTCGCACCCGCTGTTCCTCACCACCAGCGAGTGTTTCAGATGTCCGGTCCAAGGTGAGATAGTCGAGCCCGACTGATGTCAGAAATCTGAGTCGTCGTTTGATTTCCTTAATCATCTCACCGGCAATTTTCTGCTCATTCTCTGATAAGGAAAGATTCTGAAAGTATTCGAATGCTCCTTTGACTGAGAGTCCAGTTATGAAGGCTATGTTCTTGCCGCCCACTTTTACCGCAAGGCTTTCCGGCCGCAATCGCGTACCATGACACGCCGGACAGCGTGATATGGTCATATAGTCTTCGATGTACCGGCGCACTGCTTCAGAGGATGTCTCACGATAGCGCCGCATCAATTCTGGAACGATACCTTCCCAGTACTCTTCGAATTCTCCACGACCTGTACCGTCACGCCGTACATACTGGACGGTTATCGGGATATCTTCACCATCGAGAATGGTTTTCCGTACTTTTTGTGGTAACCTTTCATACGGTGTACTCAGGTCAAACGTCATCTTTTCCGCAAGACCGCGTAGCAGTGATGTCCGCCAGTTGCTGAGCATCCCGTAATGCTTGATCGCACCGTCGAGGAGAGATAGTCGTGGGTCGGTAATGACTTTTTTCGGATCGATTTCCATTTTCGTGCCGAGTCCATCGCATGTCTGGCACGCACCGTATGGCGAATTAAAACTGAACATGCGTGGTGAAATCTCCGGATAACTGATGCCGCAATGAATGCAGGCGAGTTTCTGGCTAAACGTGGTCTCTTCTTTGCCATTAACGAGCGCAATCAGAATGCCATCGGTTTCTTTGAGTCCCATCTCAACCGAGTCAGCAAGGCGCTTGCGAACGCCATTTTTCGTGATGAGGCGGTCAATGACTATTTCGATAGTGTGTTTCTTGTACCGTT
>DAOVBK010000141.1 GCA_030670605.1 Candidatus Stahliibacteriota bacterium | reverse complement strand
AAGTCCTTACGGCAAAGCACAATACTGATATGGCATATGCGGTTCGTTTTCAAAAAGAATTACTCGAATTCCGAAAAAATGGTGATGCTGCCGCATTCATGGCGAAGCTAGAATCTTCTGTTGATGATTATCCATACGGCTACGGAGGTGTTTCTGCAGAAGGGATGCATGCTGTTCTGCAGAGGATCATCGGTGCTCAGGAAGATGCTGCAGCCAATCCTGATGATGCTGGAGCGTACGTCGGCATGGGTTGGGCATACTATCAGGCAGGAGCGTACGAGAGCGCCATTGGGAGTGCTGAACAGGGCATAGCGCATGTTTCTGATTCGCCGGATCTGTACAACATGCTCGGCTACTGCTATATCAATCTCCAAAGATTCGATGATGCGATCACCACGTTCGAGCAGTTAGTCGCTGTGGCTCCGGATGACCCGAATTCATATGACAGCATGGCTGAGTGCTACTACACGAGCGGAGATACATTGCGAGCCATCGAGTTGTATCAGCAATCTCTGGCTGTAGATGCCACTTTTACGAATCCCTATTACATGTTGGGAAGAATCTATTCTGAGATTGACCAGCCCGAGAAGGCACAAAAGTATTTAGAGCACTATCTTGAGTTAGCACCAGACGGCTATCAGGCGCAGAATGCACAAAATGTATTGAATGAGATGGAGCAGGGGTCAAATCTTGACAATTGATAAATTAACATGTCGCGATGCGTTTATTCTGCTGTATAACCGCTTACATTATGATTGTCAAATGTAAAGATTTGACCCCATGGGCAAGGAGTTATCGTGGATAAAATCTCTCGCAGAGAGTTTCTAATACGAGGAGCAAGTCTGAGCGTCGCTTGCGCAGGTTTGTTCTCAACGCCGAGAATACTGAAAGCTTTTACTGAGAAAGCTCCTTCAGGCGGGTTGGACTTAGCAGTCGCCAAAGGAGGCGATCCAGCAAGCAACACGATCAAGGCAATTCAGGCACTCGGTGGTATCGAGAAATTTGTCAAAACGGACAACAAAGTCGTGATCAAACCCAACCCGATCACACCCAGTGCGCCCGAAACAGCGGCTAACACCAATCCTCTGGTCATTGAAACAGTAGTGAAGATGTGTAAACAGGCTGGCGCCCGTGACGTGGTCGTGGTGAGCCACGATGCACAAAGAAGTTTTGAAGGCAATGGCATTATGGATGCCGCTTCACGAGCAGGAGCACGTGTGGTCGCTGCCACAGGAAGAGATCTCTACCAATCCGTACCAGTGCTCAGAGGTAGAATTCTACAGAATGTTGAGATTATCAGCGAGATACTCGATGCAGATGTGTTCATCAACATACCGATAGCAAAGGATCACGGCGCGGCAGAGGTGACCCTCAGCATGAAAAACTTGATGGGCATTAACTGGAACCGTGGCTTCTTCCATGCTAATGGTCTGCATCAGTGCATCGCAGATTTGAACACCGTGGTAAAACAGGATCTTATCATTATGGATGCCAATCGGGTTCTGTTGACGAATGGGCCGAGCGGACCAGGACAGACGAGCGATGAGAAAACAGTCATCGCAGGAACTGACCCCGTTGCTATTGATACCTATGCGACGACTCTACTGCGTAGAGAACCACATGATATCCGTTACATACAGTATGCCCATGAGCTCGGCATCGGCGAGATGAATCTGAAGAAACTCAACATACAGGAGATCGCGGTAAACTAGAGGGGTCAAATTTCAACATTCAACAAATCATCATATTATGTCACAGATTGTGAGAAGCTGTTTACTTGTTCAATGTTGAGATTTGACCCCACCCCAGACTGATATGTTATCATTGAAAGACCTCTTGCAGGGTGACAAGCGAGCAATCGCGCAGACGATAAGCGCAGTTGAAAACGGTACTAATACAAAGATATTAGAAAAATTGTACCGCTATACAGGAAATGCATTTCATGTGGGCATTACCGGTCCTCCTGGTGCGGGGAAATCAACACTCGTAAATGCAATTGCCGCAGAACTCCTCAAACAGAAAAAGAAAATCGGTATTATCGCAGTGGACCCAACGTCACCATTCTCAGGCGGCGCACTCCTTGGTGACCGGGTACGCATGACTGACTTGGCATTGAAAAAGAACATTTATATTCGAAGTATGGCGTCGCGTGGCAGTCTCGGTGGTCTCGCACAGAAAACAAAGGATGTCGCACTGGTGCTCGATGCATCGGGTATGGATTTCATATTGATTGAGACGATTGGTGTCGGTCAGGTGGAACTTGATATCGCCCAGGTCTGTGATACGACTGTTGTCGTCCTGGTACCTGAATCTGGTGACAGCATACAAGCATTGAAAGCTGGTCTACTTGAGATTGCCGATATCATGGTTGTGAACAAGGGTGACCGGGAAGGGTCTGACAGATTGCTCACAGATCTAAAGTTTGCTCTGGAACTAAGAGAACAAACAGCCGGCTGGCATTTTCCGATACTAAAAACAGTCGCCACGACGCACGAAGGTATCAGTGCGCTCGTGTCTGAAATAGAGAACCATAGAGAATATCTTGACAAAAGCGGTCAGCTCGAAAAAGAAAGAAAATCGAAGATCGCAATGCACATACATGAACTCATTGAAGAGAAAATCCGTTCGCACCTGAGAAAAAGTGTGATAAGTAAAGCCGAGCTTGCAAGGATTGCCGATAAAGTGTATAGACGTGAGCTCAATCCGTACGTGATTGCTTCGGAAATCTTATCGGGGTCAGGTCTCAACATTTGACATTTCCTCCAAACAGATATGGCAAGGCCGTTGAGATTGTTATTTGAAAACGCGTGTTACCATGTGATGGCACGTGGTATTAGGCGCGAGCGCATATTTCAAGAACCGCGGGACAGGGAGATTTTTCTGAGTAAGGTGGAAGAGATTTTCATAAAGTATTCCGCCGTTTGTTATGCATATTGTCTGATGGACAATCATTATCATCTCTTCATGAGGACAGCGCGACCAAATTTACCGCAAGTGATGCACTATCTGAATAGTTCATAATTTCAAGGAAGATACAAGTCCATCTTGGTTGATGTGGATCAATATGCGACCGTCCTCAGCGCATATATCCATCTCAATCCTTTAAAGGATAATCTTGTTGCGCAACTGGAGGACTACAAATGGAGTAGCTTCAATAGCTATTTTGGGAAGACAAAATCTGTTGAATGGCTTGATACAGACTTCATTCTTTCGCATTTTGGCAGAAATAGAAATGCATACAGATTATTCGTTCATGAACAAGTCGACAGAGACATCTCCAAAGATGTGTATCAAGGTTGCGTCCTCGGCGATGAATTTTTTGTGTCCAGGATAAAGAACGCCGTCCAGCATGAAGATTTCGACAATAAGGAAATCCCGCAGAGTCGATCCCTGAGGAAAGAAATAGATGCAAGAAGCATAATTGAAGTTGTATCGGACAAGCTCGCAATAGAACCAAGTAGCCTCAGGAAGCGGAGAAAGAACAATACGCCGAGAAAAATCGCTGTGTACCTCGTTAGTAAGTATACGCCCCTGAGTCTGTTAGAGGTCGGTAGGTTGTTTCACATGGACTATTCTGCTGTTTCCCAACAGAATAGGCGATTTGAGAAGGAGATGGATGAAAATGAGGAAACAAGGCAGATAACCAAAATGATTTTGAACGAGATTGAAATGTCAAATGTTGAGACCTGACCCCGAAGGAGGTGGCATGAAAAAAGACATTTGGGAGAAAAAGGTCAAATCCTGCAAGGAACGGGATGCCGAGTTCACGACAGTTTCAGGTATTCCGATACATCCACTGTACACTCCTGATAGTCTTAGAAACTTCGACTATGACCGGGATATCGGATATCCTGGGGAGTTTCCTTTTGTGCGCGGGGTATACTCGAACATGTACCGTGGTCGTTTGTGGACAATGCGGCAGTTCTCCGGATTCGGTACTCCCAAAGACACTAATAGACGCTACAAGTATCTCTTGAAACATGGACAAACAGGGCTCTCAGTTGCCTTTGATTTTCCGACACTGTATGGTCGTGATTCTGATGATCTGTTTTCGCGTGGAGAAGTCGGCAAGTGCGGTGTGGCGATTGATACATTACGTGATATGGAGATATTGTTTAACGGCATCCCGCTCGACCAGATTTCAACATCCATGACCATTAATCCACCTGCGTCAATGCTTCTCGCAATGTATATTGTGGTTGGAGAGAAACAGGGCGTACCAGCCAATGTGCTCACGGGGACGATTCAGAATGATATGCTCAAGGAATACCAGGCACAAAAAACGTGGATTTACCCGCCTGAACCGTCAATGAAAATCATTACGGACATTATGGCATACTGTTCTCGGCATGTACCGAAGTGGAATACGATTTCGATTTCTGGTTATCATATCAGAGAGGCAGGTTCAACCGCACTGCAGGAACTCGCCTTCACCTTGAAGAACGGGTTCACCTATGTTGAGTATGGCATAAAGGCAGGTTTGGATGTAGATAGGTTTTCACCTCGTCTTTCATTTTTCTTCAACTCACATCTTGATTTCTTTGAGGAAATCGCGAAATACCGTGCGGCACGAAGGATATGGGCGCGCCTGATGCAGGACAAATACAATGCACAGAACCCGCGTTCCTATCTGATGAGGTTCCACACACAGACCGCGGGGTGTACCCTGACCGCCCAGCAGCCTGAGAATAATATCATGCGTACCGCATTTCAGGCGCTCAGCGCAGTGCTCGGGGGCACGCAGTCACTGCATACGAATTCCATGGATGAGACCTACGCGTTGCCAACCGAGAAGGCTGTGAAAATCGCACTACGGACACAACAGCTGATTGCCTATGAGACAGGGGTCAATAACACCATTGACCCATTGGGCGGCTCATACTTTGTCGAGACGTTGACGAATCAG